>NZ_CAXAXY010000015.1:0-42842 GCF_963972885.1 uncultured Pelagibacterium sp.
GGGCGGTCCGGTCCGTCGATGGCGGTGCGGATTGTTGGCGGCAGATCGGGGCCATTCCAATCGATCATATGAGCGCCATAGCGTGCGAGGTCTGAAGCGTCGACAACCAGTTTGGCTGCCGTCTTGCATTGGGGCGGCGCAGTCAGGCGGGCGATGACGATCTCGGCGATGCGGCAATCTTCGTCAAACGCGTCGCGAGATTTGACCAGCGCTACGGTATAGCCCTCCTCGGTCGAGAGGATGCAGCCCAGACTGTCGCAACCTGTGGCGGTGTGGGCGTCTTCGATAACCGTCAGATAGCGTTCTGACCAGATGGTGGTGGCAAAGGTATTGTTGCGGCCGGCGATCAGGGCAACCCGGTCTCCGCTGCGAACGGCCAATGCCTGGCTTTGATCGGCAATGAATATGTCGGGCGCCTGCTCGAGACAGAAAAAAGCGATGAGCGGAACCGCGACAATGGGGCCAATTATGCGCATGTGGGTTCGAAAATAGGCCAGCCATGCCAATGCGAACAGAGCGACGCCGAGTGCGACCGGGGACAGTATGGGGCTCGGGTCGAACCCGCCGCTCAAATTTCGGACGAAACCGGCGCACCAGAGCATAGCCTCGATGCTCCAGCCGAGCCCAGCATAGGGAATGGCCTCGAGGCCAAGAGGGAGCAGCAAGGTTCCGAGCAGAGCAGCAGGCATCATCACAAAGCTCACGATGGGCATAACCATTAGGTTACCCAACACCCCGAATGGCGCGGTCTGCTGGAAGTGGTAGGCGGTAAAGACCAGTGTTGCCAGACCGGCGATGATGCTGGTGGTAGCAATATCGAGCATCAGGGTCAGCGCCCTGCCCCGCTGTGGGCGTTCCCTGTCCTCCCGATTGCGCCGAGCCAATTCGTAAGCCGCTATCAAAGCGATGACGGCGGCAAAGGAGAGCTGAAAAGAAGCGCGGAAGACGCTGGTGGGTTCGAAAACGATGATTGCCAGACCGGCGATCGCCACGTTGCGCATGGTCAGCGCCTGCCGCCCGGCAATGATGGCGGCAAAGATGAGCGCGAGCATGATGGTCGAGCGCACCGCCGGGATAACCATACCCGAAATCACCATGTAGGCTAGCGCCGTGGCAATACCAAAACCCGCGGCGATCTTTTTTATGGGGAAGCGTTGGGTGACACCATGGCCCAGTGAGAGAAAAAAGCGAACGCAGGCGAACATGGTGCCCGCCACCAGCGTCAGGTGCAGACCGGAAATGGCAATGACATGGGCGATGCCGGCCGATGCCATCAGATTGCGGTCATCGTCGGTGATCCGGCTCTGATCGCCGGTGACGAGCGCCGCGGCGATTCCACCGATGCGTTCGCCAAGTTGGGACACGATACGCGTTGTGATGGCGGCGCGAAGGTCCTTGACCGCGCGCGACAGCTCCCCGGCGGCGCTTTTCGAGATTTCGATATCGCCGAATGCAGTTCCATAGGCACCGATGCCATCAAAATGGCTCACGAACTGGGAGTCGTAGCCGCCCGGGACGGCGGGCGGCGGAACCGGATAAAAGCGGATGCGAGCCGTTATGATGTCGCCGGGGGAAACATCGTAAGCACCGGGCACAGTGACGCGGGCCAGGCGAACATTGGGGAGCGTCCAATCCAATTCGCCAGCGACATCGGAAAGGACCCAGCGCTGCTCGCTGCCATCGTTGTAGGTGACAGCCTCAATGCTCGCCGTATAGGTGCCATAGCGGGGGCTCTCGAGCATCCGGGTACCGAACAGCGCACCATGAACGGGCAGGAGAACCATGCCGAGAGCGAACATCGATGCAAGAAGTGCAATTTCCCGGATCGGGGCACGATCACGGCCAAGCCAGGCAGTTGCGAAGGTGAAACCGATCAGGGTCGCGAGAGCAATAAACGCCGGTTCACTTGGAAGCACGCGATAGACGATGAGCCCGGCGATCATGAAGAAGGGAAAGAGAATGAAGTTGCGACGCTGGGTCACGGCGTCGAGGACCGCCATGCGCAAGCCAGCACAAAGAGCAGAGATCCGGGCCACGAGCCACGCAAGCGGCCCAGCCGCCCGTCCCTGCCGAAGATTTTTGGCGACAGGAAAGTCGACCATCTTGCGCGCCCCCAACCCTTGCGCTCGTTGGGCGCTATGGTACACACGGGCCAAACATTTCTCCAAGCGGTAAGCCTTATGTCCAAACCCGTCGTAACGCGTTTTGCGCCTTCTCCCACAGGTTTCCTGCATATCGGGGGCGCGCGAACCGCACTGTTCAACTGGGCGTTCGCGCGCAAGATGGGTGGAAAGATGCTGCTGCGCATTGAAGACACCGACCGCGAGCGCTCTACCGAGGCCGCCGTGGCGGCCATTCTGGACGGCATGAGCTGGCTTGGCCTCGATTGGGACGGGACCCCGATCAGCCAGTTCGTGCGGGCAGACCGGCACGCCGAGATTGCGTTAAAACTGCTCGAAAGCGGTAATGCCTACAAGTGTTATTGCACGCCTCAGGAATTGACCGAGATGCGCGACAAAGCGCGCGCCGAAGGCCGCCCGCCGCGCTATGACGGGCGCTGGCGCGACCGCGATGCATCAGAAGCGCCTGAGGGTGTCAAGCCTGTCGTACGGATCAAGGCCCCACAGTCCGGTGACATCGTGGTCAAGGACCGGGTGCAGGGCGATGTGGTCTTCAAGGCTGAAAACCTCGACGATTTCATCATCCTGCGCTCTGATGGAACACCCACCTATATGCACGCCGTGGTAGTTGACGATCACGACATGGGCGTTACCCATATCATCCGGGGCGACGATCATCTGACCAATGCCGCCCGGCAGATCGTGATTTATCGGGCCATGGGCTGGGATATCCCGGAAATGGCGCATATTCCGCTGATCCACGGGCCGGATGGCGCAAAGCTTTCCAAGCGGCATGGCGCCATGGGGGTCGAAACCTATCGGCAAATGGGATACCTGCCCGAAGCGTTGCGCAATTATCTTGCCCGCCTGGGCTGGGCGCATGGCGATGACGAGATATTTTCGACCGACCAGATGGTCGAGTGGTTCTCGCTCGAGGCCCTTAACAAGGGCGCTTCACGCTTCGATTTCGTCAAGCTCGACAATCTAAACGGCCACTATATCCGCTCGACCGACCCTGCCCGGCTCTACGATGTGATGGTCGAGACGGCATCGGAAACCGGGCGAAATGCGGACTATGCCGGGCTGGTTTCCAACAAGGACACCGTGCTTGCTGCCATTCCAGAGCTTCAACCGCGTGCCAAGACCGTACTGGAGCTGATCGACCTGGCGCAGTTCATCTATGCGGAACGGCCGCTTCCTATCGAAGAAAAGGCGGCAGCACTGCTCAATGAAGAGAGCGTTGCGCATCTGGCAGCGTTGACGACCGCGTTTTCGTCCCTCGATGGCTGGTCCGTCGAAAGTCTGGATGGGACCGTGCGGACCTATGCAGAGACAGTGGGGTTGAAGCTGGGCAAGGTTGCCCAACCCTTGCGGGCCGCCCTTACGGGGCGAACAATTTCGCCGGGCATTTTCGAGGTCATGGTATTGATTGGGCGCGAAGAGAGCTTGGCCCGGCTTTCAGATGTAGTGGGCGTTGGCACCGGGGTTCATTCCTAGCGCCATCCTCGCTGTTTTCTGAATTGCGATCTATATTTACCTATACGTCAAGAACCTTGACGTAGTTGCATGGTGTGACAATTTCGGATACCCAAGCGAAGCATTTTTCAAAGACGTCATTGTGCGTGCTCAGAGCGGGCGAGCCTGGTGCTTGCGGCATATCTGGGCCGAAACCCGGGAGGCACATGAATGAGCGAACAATCGGCAAAACTTACTCTGGGCGATGAGACCTATGAGTTCCCGGTGCTCAGCGGCACGGTTGGGCCCGATGTCATCGACATTCGCTCGCTGTACGCCCAGACCGGGCTGTTTACCTACGATCCCGGGTTCACGTCGACAGCAGCCTGCGACAGCGCCATCACGTATATCGATGGCGACAAGGGCGAACTCCTCTATCGCGGCTATCCGATCGACCAGCTTGCGGACAACAGCTCGTATATCGAAGTCTGTTATCTGTTGCTCTATGGCGAGTTGCCATCGAAAGCCGATCTACGGGACTTCGAGAACCGGGTGACACGTCACACGATGGTGCACGAACAGATGCACTATTTTTATCGCGGGTTCCGCCGCGACGCGCATCCGATGGCAATCGTAACCGGCGTCGTTGGTGCGATGGCGGCGTTCTACCACGACTCCACAGACATCTCGGACCCCGAGCAGCGTGAAATCGCTTCGATCCGGATGATCGCCAAGCTGCCGACGATTGCGGCTATGGCCTACAAATATTCGGTGGGCCAGCCCTTTGTCTATCCGCGTAACGATCTCGACTACGCCTCAAACTTCCTGCACATGTGCTTTGCCGTGCCGGCCGAGGAATACAAGGTCGATCCGGTGGTCGCCAGAGCCATGGACCGCATTTTTACGCTTCATGCCGACCATGAGCAAAACGCTTCGACTTCAACGGTTCGTCTGTCCGGCTCGTCGGATGCAAATCCGTTTGCGTGTATTGCTGCGGGTGTGGCGTGCCTATGGGGCCCGGCGCATGGCGGGGCGAACGAAGCTGCGCTCAACATGCTGCGCCAGATCGGAACGGTTGACCGCATCCCTGAATTTATCGCGCGGGCCAAGGACAAGAACGATCCGTTCCGCCTAATGGGCTTCGGGCACCGGGTTTACAAGAATTACGATCCCCGGGCTGCCGTAATGCAGGAGTCGGCGCGTGAGGTTCTCGACTTGCTGGGTGTTGAAAACAACCCGACGCTGCAGGTTGCCCAGGAACTCGAAAAGATCGCTCTGGAGGACCCCTATTTCGTCGAGCGTAAGCTCTATCCGAATGTGGATTTCTATTCGGGTATCATTCTCGATGCGATCGGCTTCCCGACCTCCATGTTCACTGCAATCTTCGCGCTTTCGCGCACCGTGGGCTGGATTGCCCAGTGGAAGGAAATGATCGGCGACCCGCAGAAAAAGATCGGCCGTCCGCGCCAGCTCTATAACGGCGCGACCAAGCGCGATTACGTGGATATCTCTGCCCGCTAGATACGGGCCAGAATTCTTTCGACAGGATCTTGAAGGGGCGCTTCCGGTGCCCCTTTTTCCATGAGAGTGCGGATCTGGCGGAAGTCTTCTGCTTGGGAAGCCAACTCATTTGGCGCGTCGACCAGAGCAAAGGCGGCGTCAGCCAGTTTTTCCGGCTCGCCCTTGTGAGCGAACAGGACTTCCGGGATCACCTCTTTTTCTGCGATGATATTGGGCAAGCCGATAAAGCGCGTCGTTGCCCTTTTGAACATGCGCACCTGGGCGCCTTCGGCCACATAGGTCAGGATGTGAGGGACCCCGGCAAGCGCAAGCTCGAGTGTAACGGTGCCGCTGACGGCAACAGCAGCGATGGCCTGTTCGATTGCGGACTGGCGATCCTGCGCGGTCACAACCACCGACACCGGGATCGGCCATTGGGCCACTATGCGCGAAATGCGGGCCGCCTGCGACCGTGTGGAGAGAATGATGAAACCAGTGACGGAAGGGTGAGCCGACAAGCGTTGCGCCACTTCAGCCATCATGGGAAGATGACGAGTGATTTCGCCCCTACGGCTGCCCGGGAGCAGCAATATGGGACCGGCGGCAGGTTGGACCGAACGCATGGAATATTTTTCAAGCGCGGGGTGTCCGACATAGGCGGTTTGTGGACCGCCCAAGCTTCGCATGGCCCCAGGCTCGAAGGGAAGGACACTGAGCACCTCATCAAAGATGCCCGCCAACTTTCGGGCCCGCCCGGCGCCCCACGCCCAGACGGCCGGGGCGACATAAAGAATGATGGCGCCGCCATAGCCCCGTTTGCGCAGTGATCTGGCGACGACCTTGGAGAAGACTTGCGCATCTATGAGGACGACGACGCCCGGTTGTTGCCGCATTACGGCGGAGACGACCTGGCGCGCCCGCCACAGCAAGAGCGGAAGCCGCACGATAACGTCGCGATAGCCCATGACCGCAAGATCGTCGATTGGAAACAGCGAGGAGAGCCCCTCGCCTTCCATGGCATCGCCACCGACCCCGGATATGGAAAGATCGGGGCGAGAACGGCGCAGGCCGGCTATCAGATTGGCACCAATGCGATCGCCTGACGCCTCGCCAGCGAGTACGAAAACGCTAGTCATCTTGGGCAGCAATGCCGACAAGCGCGATATCGGCGGCATTGGCGGCTGAAATGAGCTCGTCGCGACCAATCAACAAGGTGCGCCCGGTCTCAACGACAATGGCCTCGATGCCGGCGTTTTGAGCCAGTGCGACGGTGTTTTTACCGATAGCGGGAAGATCGACGTGCAGGGGCTGCCCGGGCTTTGAGGTTTTGGCCAGCACCAGACGACCGCGCCCGTTTCCGATAAGGCCGCGTTCGCGATAGGCGGCACACCGCGTGAGCAGTTCGTCGGTACCACCGATGTCTTCGGTGGCAATGATCCGGGCGCCGGCAGCGACGAGCGCCTGGCCAAGATCGAGGGAACCGGCCTTACGTGCGGCGGCAAAGGCAAATTCGGCTGTGCGGATCAACGCGTCATCGGCATGGACAGCGCCGATTTGCCCTTGCGGTGCGAGAAGATCGGAAACGATTTCGTGCACGCCGATGAAGGGTAGGCCCAATATCTTGAGAAGGGCTGCCCCGAGCTGCGACAGCTTGCTGTCGCCTTTGGCGGCGGCGTCCTTGTCGCCAGCAAATTCGGCGAAAGTCTCGCGCTCCTTGTCCGACATGTGCATGCCGCCCACGGCGCAAACGTGAGTGGCCTTGAATCGGCGGATTTCGCGCAGCACCTGATCTGGGCGGGACACTTTGATCTGGAAGGGATGCTCGGCCTCCAGATCGGGGCGCGGCTGGAGCGTGAGCACGCGAACTTCCCACCCGGCGTCGCGAGCGGCGGCAATGGCCTGAGGCACAAGGTCGCCCGATCCGGCGACGAGCGCCAATCGGCCCGGGACGGTCATTGTTCGGCTGGCGTGCCGTTGCGTGGCATGCAGAGCGCGCGCTCGGACGGCTTTCTTATGAACTCAATGACTTCTTCGACGAGCGCTTCGCCCTCGAAGATTTCGGCGGCGTCCTCAATACGCTCACGCAGCGTACCCTCGCTCGAAAAAATCATGCGATAGGCGGCCCGGAGCGCATGGATGGACTCACGGTCGAACTTGCGGCGCTTGAGGCCAACAAGGTTCAGACCGCCGAGATAGGCTCGATTGCCAAGCACCGAGCCGTAGGGGATGACGTCGTTTTCGACAAACGACATGGCGCCGACAAAAGCGTGGGCGCCGATGCGTACGAACTGATGAACACCGCAAATGCCGCCGAACCGGACGTAATCATCGACTACGCAATGGCCGGCCAGGGAGGCCTGATTGGCCATGACCACATGGTTGCCCACGCGGCAATCATGGGCGATGTGAACGCCGACCATGAGCAGGCAATTGTTGCCGACCCGCGTTTCCATCCCGCCGCCGGCGGTGCCGGGATTGATGGTTACGTATTCGCGCAACACGCAGTCGCTGCCGATCGATACCGTGCTTGGCTCACCTTCAAATTTGAGGTCCTGCGGCGGATGGCCGATGGACGAGAAGGGGTAAATCGTCGTTCGGGCGCCAACCTCGGTGCGGCCGTCGATGGAAACGTGGGACACGAGCCTTGCGCCATCCCCAAGGGTGACGTCACCCCCCACGATGCAATAGGGGCCAACTTGCACGTTTTCGCCCAACGTCGCGCTTTCGCTGACGATGGCTGTGGAATGGATGGATGCAGTCACGCTTGTTCCTTGACGATCATCGCGCCGATTTCGGCTTCTGCGACGACGACACCGTTCACGATGGCCTTTGCTTCATAACGCCCGACAGTCTTGCGGCGGTGGATTTTTTTTATGTGATATTCAAGCTTGTCGCCAGGCTTGGCCGGCTTGCGGAACTTCACCGCGTCGATCGTCAAAAGATAGACGATGTGCCTGTCACCGGACTTGTTCTCGAGATTGATGACGATGGCGCCGGCCGTCTGGGCCATGCCCTCGATGATCAACACACCGGGAAAAATGGGTTCGCCGGGAAAATGGCCTTGGAACTGAGGCTCGTTGAAGGTCACGTTCTTGATGCCGATGGCCGAATTGTCGCCGTCGATTTCTATGATGCGGTCGATCATCAGAAATGGATAGCGATGCGGAAGCGCGTTCAGGACGGCATCAATCTCCATTGTGGAGAGTTCAGTGGCCTGCTTGGCCGTATCAGGACTGAGGGTACTCAAGTCTTATCCCCTTTTGACAACCGTCTTACCGCTACGATTTCTCGCTTCCACATCTTTACATCCTGGGCAGGCGCCCCGGCAATATTGGAGCCGGCCGGAAAGCTGTGGGTAACGCCTGAACGTGCCAGAACAAGCGTGTTGGCGCCCAGCCGCAGATGCCCCGCCGTGCCGGCGCCGCCCCCCATGACGACGCCATCTTCCAGGATCGTTGACCCCGACAACCCACACATGCCCGAAATGACGCAATTGCGACCGATACGGCAGTTGTGGCCCACCTGAACTAGATTGTCGATCTTGGTGCCCTCACCTATGACCGTATCGCCCAGAGTGCCGCGGTCGACGGTTGTGTTGGCTCCGAGCTCGACGCGGTCCTGAATGATGACGCGGCCCAGTTGTGGTATCTTGCGATGCCGGTCGGAGCGCAACTGGAAGCCGAAACCTTCTGCGCCGATGACGACACCGGGCTGGATGACAACTTCATTGCCCAGATAGGCGCATTCGATCGAAACATTGGAGCCGATGACGCAATCGCGCCCGATGGTGACACCCGCGCCGATGGTGGTATTGGCACCAATGACGGTGCCCGAACCGATTTGCGCGCCCGGCCCGACACTGACGTTGGCACCTAGTGTCACGCCGGGCTCAATCAGCGGAGCAGGATCGGTGTATGTCGAGGCGCGAATAACCGACGCGCCATCGTCGGGATAGAACACATTGAGGATGTCGACGAAGACATCGTAGGGCTTTTCGCAGAATATTGCTGTCGCATGGTCGGCGACGGAAGCGGCAAGATCAGCGGTGGCCAGCACGGCCCCTGCACGGCTGCGGGCCAATTGATCGGCATAGGACTTACTGGCCGCGAACGAGATGTTGGCGGCACCGGCATCGGCCAGATCGCTGGCGCCTTCGATCAAAGGGTTCGAAGCCAGATTGCCCGCCAACGCTTTGTGCCCTGCGGCAACGAGCAAGTCCGACAAAAGCCGCGGGCCAATGCACTGGTGAAATCGGGGATCGATCATTGCTGCGCCTGAAAAAGAAACCGCGGCTCTGATACGCCGCGGTTTCCGTTTTTTCAATAAGAGCGGACGATTAGAACAGTGTCGAAAGCGTCAGCTGGAACACCTGGGTGCGATCGAAGGTGTCGGGTTCGATCACATGGGCGAAATCACCCCGCAGCGGACCCAGCGGCGATTCCCAGATCAGCGAACCGCCGACCGAGGATTTGAGCGGGTTGCCGATACCGTCGGCCGTTTCATATCCACCAGCCGGAATGCCGTCTATCCAGCCGACATCACCCCAAACCGCACCGCGCAGGCCCCAGTTTTCGGGCAGGAAGGGCAGCGGGAAGTCGATTTCGGCGGACAGTCCAGCGTAAGAGAGTACACCAAGCGCGTCGCCGGTTCCGGCCGCACGGGCACCCATTCCACCGAAGCGATAGCCACGGACAAGGTTCGGCCCGAGCTGGAAGGTATCAGTGGGGTGGATGCCGCTGCCACCGATATCGGTGATCGTGCCGGCCTGGCCACGCAAGCTGCCGACCACGCCCATTTCTTCCCAGATCGGATAGTATACGCGCGCTCTGACTTCGGTCTTCAGGAAGTCGGCAGTGAGCGTCGTGTAATCCTGCGAGAAGGACAAAATCATGCCTTCTGTCGGACGCTGCTGGTCGTCGAGCGTGTCGTAGGTCAGCGTGTAGCCGACAGTCAGGCGGTCACGGGTTCCGCCGATATAGGCGGGTGCCGCGGGCGCTTCATCATCGGTAAATGTCACCTGTTCGAGGCCGAGACGCGTGGTGAGCGTCAGATCCTGAGCGACCGGAAGGCCGAAGCGGAGCTGGGCACCTGTGGTTTCGGTTCCATACGAGAAGGTGGACCCCTCGACCGTTACGCGCCGATAGGCATCGACGCCAGCGGATATGCGCAGCCCCATGAAGCGTGGCTCGGTGAAGCTGAAGTCATAGGTCTCGCCATTTTCAGAACGGCCAAGGGCGATGCGCAGATACTGGCCGCGACCAAGGAAGTTGCGTTCTGTCAGCGATATTTCACCAAAAATGCCGTCACGCGTAGAGTAGCCGGCACCAACACCGTAATCGCCGGTGCTGCGCTCGACGACCGCCACATTCAAAATGACGCGGTCCGGGGAGCTGCCCGGCGCGGATGTGACCTGCACCGAGGAGAAAAAGCCCAGGGATTCGATATCGGCACGCCCCTTGGTCACCAGCGCCCGGTTGAACGGATCGCCCTCGGCGAAGTCGAACTCGCGGCGGATGACATAGTCGCGGGTCTTTGTATTGCCGGTGATGTTGATGCGCTCGACATAAACACGCGGACCTTCATCGACCAGATAGGTCACATTGAAGGTATTGCTGTTGATGTCACGATCGATGCGTGGGCGAACTTCGGCAAAAGGATAGCCCTGATTGGTCGCGCGCAACGCAAGCTCTGAGGTGGATTCGCTGAGATCGGAAAGAGAATAGCGGCTGCCCGAACCGGTGCTGATCCCGCCACGCAGGGCGTCCGCATCAAGGCCCGAAATCGAGGTTTCAATGGCGATGTTCCCAAAATCATAGCGCTGGCCTTCATCGACGGTAAAGTTGATGAAATAGGCGTTGCGGGTGGCATCGAACTCGGCGACCGAGGACAAGACGCGCGCATCGGGGAAGCCGCGATTGGCGTAGTAGAGCCGAACGCGCTCACGGTCGACGGCAAGGCGGTCCTCACTGTAGAGATCATCGCGGAACAGCCAGCTGAAAATGTGGGTTTCCTTGGTGGTGACAACGCCCTTGAGCACCATCGAGCTGATGGAATTATTGCCGGTAAAGTTGATCGCGGCAATGCCTGCGCGATCACCCTCATTGACCTGGAAGAAGACGCGGACCCGGCCATCAGTCGTCGGCTCGGTGCTTGAGGTCACCGTTACATTGGAATAGCCGGCCTGGGTATAGGCGGACTGGATTGTCTGGATGTCGTTGGCAATGCCAGCCTGAGTGTAAACCCGGCGCGCGGCCACATCCACCATTGCGGAAAGCTGGTTGTCATTAAATCGGCTGTTGCCGTCGAACCCGATCGCCGAGACCTCGGTCCCCTCAGCCACCTGGGCCTGCGCAGGCGAAACACTCAGAACCAGCGCGGCACTTCCGATAAAAGGCGCAAAGGTGAAAAGCGCCATGGCGAGGAGGACGCTGTGCAAAAGCTTGGCTGATTTCATCATGATTGTTCTTGCTTGCCCTTTGAGACTTGGACCGGGAATCGTCTCAAGACGTGGATTCCCCCATACTCCGATGACAGGTTTTACCTGTTTTTCCTCGACGGGCAAGGTGAAACCCCCTGCCCTGCGGCCAAAAGATGGCCAGACATGTAATCATGCAACACTTGCTAACCCCTTGATACCGCGCGCTGCCTGCCGCTGGCCCGACTTCAGACCAGATCGTTGATCAGCGTGAAAACCATCAGCGTACACACCAGGGCAAAGCCTATGCGATATCCGATTTCCTGAACGCGCTGGCTCAGGGGACGGCCGCGCACAGCCTCGTAGAGGTAGTACATCAGATGACCACCATCCAACATAGGGACTGGGAACAGGTTAATTATGCCGATGTTTAGCGATAAAAGTGCCGTAAGGTTAACCAATGCTAACAGGCCCAGCGTGGCGACCTCGCCCGAAACCTGCGCCATGCCAACCGGACCAGCCACCTGATCGAGATCGGCGCGGCCTATGAAAATGTCGCCAAGAAAGTTTAGCGTCCGATCGATGATGAACGAGATTTCCTCGAACGTCATGCCAACAGCTTCCAATGGCCCTGGGCGGTACAGCACGATGTCGCCCTCGCTCACGTCACGCGTGACGCCCATCCGGCCCACCTTGAGCTCACGCCCGAAACGGGTAGTCGTGATTTCCGTGCGCGGAACCAGCGAGAGGTCCAGACGATCTCCGTCCCGTTCTATAATCATGGGAACGGTGCGCTCTGGCGCGGTCGAGATTATTCGTTGAACGTCTTCAAAGCCGCGGATGTCGTAACCATCGACCGACAAAAAGCGGTCTCCCGACTCCAGACCCGCCATGGCGGCCGGCGAATCGGCAACCACATCTCCAACCACCGGATCGAGCGTCAATCGCCCATAGCCGAGCAGCATGGCGTAGAGAATCAGGAACGTGAGAAGAAAGTTGGCAGCCGGGCCTGCTACCACGACGGCCATACGCTGGAAGACCGATTTGTTGGCAAACAGATTGGGCCGGATTGCCGGGTCGTAGCGGCCGGTATCCGGATCGGGCACACTTGCCGCGTTCATGTCGCCCGTGAACTTGACGTAGCCACCCAGTGGAAAGGCCGCGATACGCCACCTTGTGCCACGCTTGTCGTTCCAACCGATCAGTTCGGGGCCAAAGCCTATCGAAAAAGCGTCGATGGCCACCCCGTTCCAGCGGGCCACGAGATAGTGCCCCATCTCATGGACGAAGACGATGACCGTAAGAATGGCCAGGAAGGGTATGATGTAGTTCAGGAAGAACGGAAGTTCACTGATCATCTAAATCCCTTTGAAGCGATGCCATGACAAACCATGGCGGGGGCGTTATGACCCAAATTTGTCGCGCCGGCATTTTACCAGAACAGAATGCCTTGTGGTACCGCGCCGAGGCCGCGATTGGCCAACCCGATGCCCCACAGGACAATACCAGCCGATGTAAGGCTGTCGATACGGTCCATCAGGCCCCCGTGACCGGGGATTATGTCACCGCTGTCCTTGACGGCGAAGCGACGCTTTACCGCACTCTCGGCGAGATCACCCAACTGGCCGGAAATCGAGACGACGACAGAAATCAACATCCCTATGGCAAAGGGCGAAGGGGTATCGAGCACCCAGCCGGCGACAAACCACACCGCAATGCCGCTCAATGTGCCCACGCACAAGCCGCCTGCCGCGCCCGACCATGTCTTGGAGGGCGATACATCCGGGGACAGCTTGGTCCCTCCGACGATGCGACCGATAAAATAGGCGCCGATATCTGTCATCCAGACCACTGAGACCAGGAAGACGCCCGCCCATATGCCAACGGCCGAACTGCCGCGAATGGCGAGAAATGCAACAGTGGCGAAGCCAAAAAACACAATGCCACCAATACGCCAGTGCCGGTTGGGCGCCTTGACGAACAAGGCCAGAACAATGGCAACGCCGAAAACGATGGCACTGGTCCAGGCCCCGTTCATTGGATGGGCAACGGCGGCTATGGCGATCATTCCCATGAAAAACACCGCCGGCCAGCCCGACTGGCGGCCGATAATCATGGCTTCCCATTCGCGATAGGCGCCCGCCATGACGAGCGCGATGAGAAGAGCGAACGGAATCCAGCCGGCAATCAGGGCAATGGCGGTGAGAGGAATGAGGACGATGGCAGAGAGCAGACGCGGCAGAAGGTCCGGTCCAAACGGCCATAGCTTTGCATAAGCTGTCGTCGCCCTACCCTTTTCTTCCGTCACGTCCTGATACCGCCAAATCGCCTGTCGCGCTCAGTGTAGGACTTGAGCGCACGGACGAAAACCGATTCGTCGAAATCGGGCCAGTTCTCCTCGACAAAGACCAGCTCGGCATAGGCGGATTGCCAAAGCAGGAAATTGGAGAGCCTCATTTCGCCGCTGGTGCGCAGGATGAGGTCAGGATCGGGGAGTCCGGAGGTATCGAGATGACGGGCTATGGTCGCCTCGTCGATTTCCGCGGCCTTGAGCTCGCCTGCGGCGACCTTGCGCGCAATGGCCCTTGTGGCCGTCACAATCTCGGTTTTGGCGCCGTAGTTAAAGGCGATAATCAGGTCGAGGCCAGTATTCCCGGCCGTACGGTTTTCCACGTCTTCGATAATTCCGCGCAGGCCGCGTTCCAGCCCTTCGCGATCGCCGATGATGCGAATGCGCACATTCTGAGCGTGGAGTTTTTCGAGGTCGGAGGTAACGAACCGCCGCAAGAGGCCGAAGATGAAACGCACTTCGTCAGGTGGGCGACGCCAGTTTTCGGCCGAGAACGAAAAGAGCGTCAAGCATTGGACACCATAATCGATGGCCAGAGCCACGATGCGGCGCACGGCCTCAACACCTGCCCGGTGGCCTTCGGAGCGCCCCAGGCCGCGCTGTTTCGCCCAGCGGCCATTGCCGTCCATGATCACGCCGATATGGCGCGGGATCTTGAGATCGCGCTGTGGCTCTATCGATACTGTCGCCGGATGTGTAGACATCGGTTTCCTCAGACCGGAGCCAAGCCGGCGCCCGCCTAAACGTGCATGATTTCCTGTTCCTTGGCGGCCACGAGCTGGTCGATCTCAGCAATGGCATCGTCGGTCGCCTTCTGAACCCTGTCGGTTTCCGAGCGTGCTTCGTCTTGGCCCATATCACCATCCTTTTCGAGCTTGCGCAGCAGCTCGATACCGTCGCGGCGTACGTGACGAACGGCGACGCGCGCCTGCTCGGCATATTGATGGGCAACCTTGGACAGTTCGCGGCGACGCTCTTCGTTGAGTTCAGGCAGTGGCACACGGATGATCTGGCCCTCGGCCATCGGGTTGAGACCGAGCGACGATTCCCGGATTGCCTTTTCAACTGCTGAGGACATCGAGCGGTCCCAGACCTGGACTGAGAGCATCCGAGGCTCGGGCACAGAAACAGTGGCAACCTGGTTGAGCGGCATCAACGAGCCGTAGGCATCGACCATGATCGGTTCGAGAAGACTGGCACTGGCGCGCCCGGTGCGCAGGCCGGCGAGGTCGCCCTTCATCGATTCAATGGACTTTTTCATCCTCGTGCGGAGGCTTTCGAGTGAGAACGCTTC
This sequence comes from uncultured Pelagibacterium sp., assembly GCF_963972885.1. Classification (NCBI taxonomy): domain Bacteria; kingdom Pseudomonadati; phylum Pseudomonadota; class Alphaproteobacteria; order Hyphomicrobiales; family Devosiaceae; genus Pelagibacterium; species uncultured Pelagibacterium sp. The sequence goes on from NZ_CAXAXY010000015.1 coordinate 15,135, forward strand.
GGACATCAAGTCTTCTCCCGGTCGTCTGCTGGGCGCTACCGCCCGCTATCACCTGACCAATCGGTCAAGCGATCATGTCATTTTTAAATCAAAGCGCGCGGCGTCAGCCAACGCGCGTACTCGGAGTTCGCCCATCGAGGACGCCCACCAGACCTTCCTTGTCCGACAAGGCATAGACGATTATCGGCAAGCCATTGTCGCGTGCAAGAGCAAATGCCGCGGTGTCCATGACCCTCAGGTCCTGGGCGATCACCTCTTCATGGGAGATGGCGTCAAATCTCGTGGCGGACGGATCTTTTTCCGGATCGGCGGAATAAACACCATCGACCTTGGTGCCCTTCAAGAGCACGTCGCAGCGCAACTCAATGGCCTTGAGTGCGGCGGCAGTGTCGGTGGTGAAGAAGGGGTTGCCAGTACCTCCGGCGCAGATCACCGTGGCGCCGCCTTCAAGCGCGGCAATAGCGGCACGTTGGGTGAACGTATCGCAAATCGAGGGCATGGAAACCGATGAAAAGACATGCGATCGCCCCCCTGCCCTGCGGATGGCATCGCCCAGGGCAAGGGAATTGATGACAGTTCCCAGCATACCCATGTGGTCGCCGATAACCCGATCGCCACCCCTGGCGGCGACGGCCATGCCCCTGAAGATATTACCGCCACCGATGACGATGGCGACTTGCATGCCTGACCGGGTCAGATCGACGATCTGGCGGGCGATGGAATTGAGAAATTCGGGCTCGATTCCATATGACTGGTCTCCGGCGAGGGCTTCGCCGGAGACCTTAAGCAAGACGCGTGAATAGCCGGTTCTGGACATTAAGTGTCCCGCTTTCGAGCTTTTGGCGACAACGAATCCGAAAAAATTTCGGATACGTTACGCGGTGCCCGCAGCAGCGGCAACCTCGGCTGCGAAGTCCGATTCCTGCTTTTCAATGCCTTCGCCGAGGGCGAAGAGCACGTAGCCGGCGACCTTGATCGGAGCACCGACATCGGCCTCGGCATTCTTGACAGCCTGCTCAACGGTGTTTTCACCGTCGATCACGAATGTCTGAGCCAGAAGGGTCACTTCTTCGTAGTACTTACGGATGCGGCCTTCGACCATCTTTTCGATGATATTGTCGGGCTTGCCGGACTGACGGGCCTGTTCGGAGAACACGGCGCGCTCGCGCTCGACGGCCTCTGGGTCGAGATCATCGGACGACAGCGACAGCGGCTTGGTGGCCGCAACGTGCATGGCGATCTGGCGGCCCAGCGCTGTGAGCTTGTCCTTGTCGCCTTCCGATTCCAGACCGACAAGGACGCCGATGCGGCCCAGACCATCCGAGATCGAGGAATGGACATAGGTGCCGATGGCGCCCTGAGCGACTTCCATGACCGCGGCGCGGCGCAGAGTCATGTTTTCGCCGATCTTGGCGATGGCTTCGGTCAGTTCTCCAGACACGGTGCGGCCGGTGCCGGGGAACTGGGCGGCAGCCAGCGCGTCGACGTCGCCGTTGACGTCCAGCGCCAGCTTTGCGGCGTTGCGGACGATACCCTGGAACTGTTCGTTGCGGGCAACGAAATCGGTCTCAGAGTTGATTTCGACGATTGCGGCGCGGTTGCCTTCAACGGCAATACCCACAAGACCTTCGGCGGCAATGCGATCTGCCTTCTTGGCAGCCTTGGCAAGGCCTTTCGAGCGCAGCCAATCGATTGCGGCCTCGATGTCGCCATTGGTCTCGGTGAGCGCCTTCTTGCAGTCCATCATGCCCACGCCGGTCATTTCGCGGAGCTGTTTCACATCTGCTGCACTGATTGACATCTCGATACCTCTTTGTCTGCCCCAATTCCCGCGCCGGGCGGCGCGGGATCATGGGCACGGATAATAATAAATGCGTGTCGGGGAGATGACGCGCGGGCGATTATGCCTGCGCGGTTTCACCTTCAGCCGGCTGTTCGGCAGCAGGCTCGGCTTCAAGGGCCGGCTCTTCGAGCACTTCCTCGGAAGCACCGATATCGCGGCCCATCGACGAAGACGAGCGGGCGATACCATCGATTGCGGCCTTGGAAACCAGCGACAGGTAAAGTTCAAGGGCGCGCGCCGCGTCGTCATTGCCTGGGATCGCGTAATCGACGATGTCAGGGTCGCAATTGGTGTCGACGATAGCAACGACCGGGATACCCAGACGGCGGGCTTCCTTGATCGCGTTGGCTTCCTTGTTGGTGTCGATGACGAACATCAGATTGGGAATGTTGCCCATGTCCTTGATGCCACCAAGGTCGCGCTCGAGGCGCTCCTGTTCGCGGCTGCGCTGCAGACGCTCACGCTTGGTCAGGCCCGTTGCGCCTTCCGCCTGGAGCGATTCGAGCTCACGCAGACGCGCAATCGAGTTCGAAATGGTCTGCCAGTTGGTCAGCATGCCACCGAGCCAACGAGAGTTGACATAATACTGCGCGCTCTGGCGCGCGGCTTCCGCAACAAGCGGGGCAGCCTGGCGCTTGGTGCCGACGAACAGCACACGACCGCCATCGGCAACGGTGTCGCTGATGAGCTGGAGAGCACGATAGAGCGCCGGAACGGTCTGGCTGAGATCGAGAATGTGAATGTCGTTGCGAACGCCGAAAATATAGCGTTCCATCTTCGGGTTCCAGCGGTGCTTCTGGTGGCCGAAGTGAACGCCGGCCTCAAGCAGTTGACGCATGGAAAAATCTGGCAATGCCATCTGGTATACTCCTTAACCGGTTATGCCTCTGCAAAGGAAAAGAGGCGGAGACCCGCCACCGGATGGACCTGTTTAAAGCACAGGCCCGCCTTTGCATGTGGATTTGACGCTGCGGGCTATATAGCAGCCCCGCCCATATGGCAAGCGTTACAGGCTAGTTCAAGCGCACATCAACCACACCGGTAACGGCTTTGAGCCCGCCGGCCAGTTGTGGCGTGAGGCGAAACTGACCGGGCAGCTCAATTTCGTACTCGCGTTCACCCCCGTCGCGGACCAGCACGAGGCTGACAACCCCCTCCCCACCCGGCTGGAGCTGGGATTTGATCGGCCCAAGGCATCGCTCGTTGCCGGCAAAGATCGTCATGCGGCGACCGAGCTTTTCGACCGAGGCATCTATCGGCTCGCAATTGATGAGTCGGAGCCGAACACCGTCGGGCCGGGAATCGGCGCCGACCTCCAGCACTATCGACTTGCCAGGTTCGAGCCAACGGCCGAAATCACTGATCTGCTCGGAAAATGCTATGCATTCGAATGACCCGCTGGGATCGGAAAACATCATGATCGCCATCGTCGAACCCTTGCGGGTGCGGCGGTCTTGGCGCGAGATCAGCGTTCCGGCCAGACGCCCGGCAACGGCGCCATTTCTCGCGGCGCGCTCGAAGCTTGACCATTGCTGAACGCGGAGTTTCTCGAACAGCTCGGTGTAGTCATCGAGAGGATGGGCGGAGAGATAGAAGCCTATGGCAGCGTGTTCGCGCGCCAGACGTTCGGTGAGGCTCCAGGGCGCGACATGTTCGGGGGGCGTAATGGCCTGGGGCTGGCTGGACGCAAACATATCCACGATGCCATCTGCGCGACCGCTGGTTTCGCGCTGGGCGGTGTTCACTATGGTATCAATGACTTCGACCAGTTGCTCGCGGCGCTTGTTGAGCATGTCGAAAGCGCCGGCATTTATGAGCGTTTCCAAGGTCCGCTTATTGATGACCTTCGGATCGATGCGGGAGGCGAAATCGGCGAGATCGCCGAACGGGCGGTCACCACGAATCTCGACAATATGTTCGGCAACGTTCCGGCCCACACCCTTAACGGCGCACAGCGAATAAAAAATGCGGCCATCGCGCACCGAGAAATTGACCTCGGACCGGTTGATGCAAGGCGGGACGACTTCAATACCTTTTTTCTGAGCCTCACGGCGGAAATCGGACAGCTTGTCTGTCTGGGCCATGTCGAGCGTCATGGACGCCGCGTAGAATTGTTCCGGGTAATGGGTCTTCAGATAGGCCGTCTGGTAGGATACCCAGGCGTACGCTGCGGCATGGCTCTTGTTGAAGCCGTAATTGGCGAACTTGGCGAGCAGGTCGAAGATGGTGTCGGCCTGGCCCTTCTTGATGCCGTTGCGGATTGCGCCTTCCTGGAAGCGGACGCGCTGCTTGTCCATTTCGGCCTTGATCTTCTTGCCCATCGCGCGGCGCAGCACGTCGGCCTCACCCAAGGAGTAGCCAGCCAAGAGCTGGGCGATCTGCATCACCTGTTCCTGATAGACAATGATGCCGTAAGTCTCATCGAGTACCGCGGCGAGTGTTTCGTGGGGGTATTCCACCTCCTCGTGCCCGTGCTTGCGATGAATGAAGCTCGGGATATTGTCCATCGGACCGGGCCGGTAGAGCGCATTCATCGCGATCAGATCTTCGATGCGGTCAGGCTTGAGCTCGACCAGAGAACGCCGCATGCCCGGACTTTCAAACTGGAAGATGCCGTAGGTATCGCCATCGGCGTAGAGCTTATAAGTGGGCGCATCCTCGAGCGGGATGGCATCGATATCGAGGTCGACGCCAGTTTCCTTTACCATTTCAACGGCATAGCGGATCGTGGTCAGTGTCTTGAGGCCGAGGAAGTCGAACTTCACAAGACCTGCCGGTTCGACCCATTTCAGATTGTACTGGGTAACCGGCATATCCGAGCGCGGATCACGGTAGAGCGGGAGCAGCTTTTGCAGCGGGCGGTCACCAATCACGATGCCTGCGGCGTGGGTCGAGGCGTGGCGGAACAGGCCCTCGAGCTTTCCGGCGATGCGCAGGAGTTCGGCGACAGTCTCATCCTCGTCGCGCATCATCTGCAGGCGCGGCTCGTCGTTTATCGCTTGCGCCAAGGTCACGGGGTTGGCTGGATTGTTGGGGACCAGCTTGCAGATGCGGTCGACCTGGCCGTAGGGCATCTGAAGCACGCGGCCGACGTCGCGCAGCGCGGCGCGTGGCTGGAGCGTTCCGAAGGTGATGATCTGGGCGACCTGCTCGTAGCCGTATTTGTCCTGAACGTAGCGAATGACCTCTTCACGGCGTTCCTGGCAGAAGTCGATGTCAAAGTCGGGCATCGACACGCGTTCGGGATTGAGGAAGCGCTCGAACAGCAGATTGTAGCGCAGCGGATCGAGGTCCGTGATGGTGAGCGCATAGGCCACCAGTGAGCCCGCACCCGACCCACGGCCCGGGCCGACGGGAATATTGTGGGCTTTGGCCCATTTAATAAAGTCGGCAACGATAAGGAAATAGCCGGGAAACTTCATGTCCCGGATCACCTTGATCTCGAATTCCAACCGCTCCTCATATTCCTGGGTGGTTCGCTCGGGGGCGTGGCCATAATCGGCCAAACGCATCTTGAGTCCCTCACGCGCCTGGCGCGCCAGTTCCTCTCCTTCGGCGGCGACCGCCTCCTCTTCCCCCACTCCGTCCGCAGCAGCGAATTTGGGCAGAATGGGATCGTGAGTGCGTGGGCGATAGCTGCAGCGTTGTGCAATCTCGACCGTGTTTTCCAACGCTTCGGGCAGATCGGAAAACAACGCGATCATTTCCTCGCGCGACTTGAAATAATGCTGGTCCGACAGGCGCCGGCGCTCGGTCTGCGCGACAACGGAGCCCGCGGCGATGGCCAGCAGCGCATCGTGGGAATCGTAGTCATCCGGCTTGGGATAATAAGGCTCGTTGGTCGCAACGAGCGGCAGGCCGAGCGTATATGCCAGTTCGATCAGGCGCGGCTCGACGGCATTTTCCAGCGCGCGGTCATGGCGCTGGATTTCGACATAGAGCCGATCGCCGAACACCCGATGAAGAACCGCCAGCCGCGCCTCGGCCTGAACGTCAAGCCCTGCGGCGAGATAGGGGTCGATGGCTCCTTCGGGCCCACCTGTAAGACAGAGCAGGCCCAGCGCGTTATCGACCAGCCAGTCAATGTGGATGGCGGTACGCCCGTCGACCCCCTCCTGATATGCTCTCGAAACGAGCTCGGAGAGGATGGAAAATCCTCCTGCATCGGCGGCGATCAGAACTACGGACCCTTTGCCCAGATTGACACGGTCTGATGGCTTTTCGGTGTCGGCGCCAAAATCGAGCGCCAATTCGCAACCAATGATCGGCTGGATACCCTTGCCCGATGCCTTCTCGGAAAACTCCAGCGCGCCGAACAGATTGTTGGTGTCGGCAATACCGATGGCGGGCTGTCCGTCAGCCTTGGCCAAATCCAGTATCGTGCCAAGCGGCAATGCTCCCTCAAGCAGCGAGAAGGCCGAATGGACGTGAAGATGGACGAAACCGGGACCGGACATGTGAGCTAACCGAAGATGCTGGATTGTCTTTGTGCCATTCCGAGCCGTGCGATGCCACCTCACCAGCAGCTTATGCACAGCCGGGAATCAGACGAGATAGGGCATCATATCGAGATAGAGCAGCGTAACGCCACCAAAGGCTGTAAGCGAAACCAGAGCCATGAAGTCCTTGACGAAATCGAGCATGGAAACCTCCGTTGCACAGTGTTTATGTTTTGTTCTTATATATTCTTGATTTGTTCTTGTCCACGGAGTTCACAGGTCGACGACCGCGCTGGTTAAAAAAGTCTTTCCAGTCAATTGGGGTACCAGGTTCTCGTAATGAGGGATCACACGGCGTCAGTGCGGATTGGTGAGAACCCGCTTCGGCGCAAGGCAGCTGGCCCTTGGGGAAATACTCCAAGGTGACGTTGAAGATGGGACAAGCCAGCGCTTCCCCTCCACCCGGAACCCAGCGCAATATCTATCGAACGCGCATGGACGAGTGTCGGCCGCTGGTCCCGGCTCGGCTCTTGATGTGTCGGCAGAACCAGACGGACCAGAGCTTACAAAGTCGTGGGCTGGATGCGGCCTTCGACGATAGTCACGATGCGGTCGGCCTTACGGGCGAGATCGTGATTGTGTGTGGCAATGATGCAGCCGGCATTTTGCTGGCGGATCAGTTCGGCGAGCGCCGAGAACACGGTGTCGGATGTCACAGGGTCGAGATTGCCTGTAGGTTCGTCGGCGAGAATGAGGCTTGGCCGGTTGGCGGCGGCGCGGGCGATGGCGACACGCTGTTGCTCCCCGCCCGAAAGTTCGGCCGGCCGATGCGTGGTGCGATGACCGATTCCCATGGCGTCAAGCAGCGCCTTCGATCGCTGATCACCCTCGCGTTGGCTCTCACCGGCAATCAATTGCGGCATTGTGACGTTTTCGAGCGCGCTGAATTCGGGAAGCAGGTGGTGGAACTGATACACATAACCAATGAGATGACGGCGGAGCAGCGTGCGCTGACGGTCGGCAAGTTTGGCCGTCCGTTCGCCGTCAATATCGACGTCACCAGCTGTCGGACGCTCGAGCAGGCCGCAGATGTGGAGCAAGGTCGACTTGCCCGCGCCCGATGGAGCGATGAGCGCGACGATCTCACCGCGATTGACGGTCAGATCGGCGCCGTTGAGGACGTGGACGGCCCCTTCCCCATCACCATAGGTCTGGCGGACATCCTTGAGTTCGAGAAGCACGTCACTCATAGCGTAGCGCCTCCACGGGATCGTACTGGGCCGCGCGCCAGGCGGGATAAAGCGTAGCGAGGAAAGACAGCCCCAGTGCCATGACGAGCACTACAGTCACTTCAAGCGCATCAACCCGCGAGGGGAGTTGAGAGAGCATAAAGACCTCGGGCGGAAACAGCGCCACGCCAATGACACTGGACACCCAAGCCCTGATGGATTCGGCGTTGAGGGCCAGGACCAAGCCAAGCAGGAAGCCGGCAAACGTCCCGATAAAGCCAATGGCAGTTCCGGTTATGCAGAAAATGCGCATGATCGAGGAACGTGTGGCACCCATGGTGCGCAACACCGCGATATCAGCGCCCTTGTCCTTCACCAGCATCACGAGGCTGGAGATGATATTGAAGGCCGCGACCAAAACGATCATCGAAAGAATTGTGAACATCACCACGCGCTCGACCTGCAAGGCCGAAAAGAAGGTGGCGTTGCGCCGCTGCCAATCGGTGAAAACCATCGGCCGACCAGCGGCCTGTTCGAGGTCGAGTTGTCTGTCCCAGGTGGCGTCCGGATCGTTAAGGAAGACCTCGACCGCCGTCGCCGTGTAAATCCGCTCATAGGCCGCGTCGATTTCCTCGTCACTGGCCATGATGTCGGGCTCTTCCATACCTTCGCGCAACCGGTCCTCATAGAGACGGAAATAGTTCTGAGCTGCCCGGATGGGCATGAAAATGAACAGAGAATCGAATTCCACCATGCCAACATCGAAAACGACGTTCACGGGATAGGATCGGATCTGCGGGGTTGAGCCGAGCGGGGTGCGCGGGCCATTGGGGGTAACGATGGTTATGGTATCGCCCACCGTCACACCGAGCTGGGACGCCATGCGGCTGCCGATGGCTACGCCCTCAAGATCGTCCCAATCCTCCCAGCCGCCGGCCAGGGCGCTCGAATAGAGCAAGGGGAGCTTCTCGATATCGGCGAGTGTCATGCCGCGCACATTGGCGCCCGTGGAATTATATGTACCGGTGACCAGCGCCTGGCCCTCGACAAATGCCACTGCGGAAACCACGCCATCGACTCCTTCGAGACGGTCACGGACCGCCTCGTAATCGTCGAACGTTTCTTCGATGGGAAAGGCGGTAAAGTGGCCATTCAGCCCAAGGATCTTGGACAGAAGCTCGTCACGGAACCCGTTCATAACGCTCATGACAACGATCAGGGTGGCAACGCCGATGGCGATGCCGATCATGGTCAGGGCGGCGATGACGGAAATGAACGCATCGCTGCGGCGTGCCCGCAGGTAGCGGCCGGACACCATCCACTCAAACCGTGAAAACGGGCGCGTTCCCTTTTGCTGCCGGGCGGCGTCGGCGGAGGTCAAGCGTTGTCCCTGCGTTCAGGCTCGATGAGCGCTTTCAGGCGAGAAACGGCATCCTCGATGCCAATGGTTTCGCGTTCGCCGGATTTGCGGTGCTTGATTTCCACCTCACCCGAGGCCAGACCGCGCGGGCCGACGATGAGTTGGAAGGGAATGCCGATGAGGTCGGAGGTGGCGAACTTCTGGCCAGCGCCCGTGGAGCGGTCGTCATAGAGCGCGTCTATGCCCGCCGCGTGAAGCTGGCTGTAGAGCTTTTCGTTTGCGGCATCACATTCGGCATCGCCGGATTTGAGGTTGATGAGGGTAACCTCAAAGGGCGCGACCGAGACCGGCCAGATGATACCGTTTTCGTCGTGGCTGGCTTCGATAATAGCCGGAATGATCCGCGTTAGACCGATTCCGTAAGAGCCCATATGGACGGCGACGTCTTTGCCGTCGGAGCCCGTTACGGTGGCGCCCATGGGCTCGGAATATTTGGTGCCGAAGTAAAAGACCTGACCCACTTCGATGCCCCGCGCTGCTATGCGCCTGTCCTCGGGCACTTTTGCGGCGAAATCGGCTTCATCGTGCATGTCTTCGGTGGCCGCATAAAGCGACGTCCAGTCGGCGACGATGCCGGATAGGTCGCCCATAAAGTCTGTGTCGGCAGGCGGGATCGGCTTTTCGAGCATATCGGCATGGCAGAACACGCCACTCTCGCCCGTATCGGCCAGCACGATGAACTCGTGGGAAAGGTCGCCACCGATGGGGCCGGTTTCGGCGCGCATCGGGATTGCCGTCAACCCCATGCGCCAATAGGTGCGCAGGTAGGCAACAAACATGCGGTTGTAGGCCTTGACGGCCTCATCCTTGTCGAGGTCGAAGGAATAGGCATCCTTCATCAGGAATTCGCGGGAGCGCATGGTGCCAAAACGCGGGCGGATCTCGTCGCGGAACTTCCACTGAATGTGGTAGAGATTGAGCGGCAAATCCTTGTAGGACCGCACATAGGAACGGAAGATGTCGGTAATCATCTCCTCATTGGTCGGACCGTAGAGCATGTCGCGCTCATGGCGGTCCTGCATGCGCAGCATTTCCTTGCCGTAATCCTCATAGCGCCCGGATTCGCGCCACAGATCCGCGGATTGCAAAGTCGGCATCAGGAGTTCGACAGCCCCTGCCCGATTCTGCTCTTCCTCGATGATCTGCTGAATCTTGCGCAGCACCTTGTAGCCCAGCGGCAGCCAAGCATACATGCCGGCGCCCTGCTGGGAAATCATGCCGGCGCGCAGCATGAGGCGATGAGAAATGATTTCCGCCTCTTTGGGCGTCTCTTTGAGAACGGGCAGGAAATAGCGGGACAGGCGCATGAGAACTCCGATTTGCCGGGAACCGACTCAAGGGCTCAATACCGGGCTGCGCAATCAAGCGCAAGGAACGGTCAAAAGGCAAGTCCATGAGCGTTCAACGAGTTTCCTGTCGGTTTTTTGTCATTGCCGCACAAATCTCCAAGTTTGTACTTGTCGCGACAATTTGTCCTTGGTAGGGTCCGCGCCATATAAAGAGAGGTGGGTACAACCCGCCGACGCTGACAACGTCAAGGGAGGAGCACTGGCCGCCCGATCTGTGCGCTGTAAGACCAGTGGATTGTCGCGAAACTTTAATCAGATGCAGGGCCTTAGCCCTGCATTTTTTTGTTCCGGATGAACTGAAAAGCTGGCCAACGGGGCTGTTCAGCTCCAGTATTCCTGTAGCCATGGATTGGACATGCCCCAGAAGATCAGCACGGTCAGGACGGCCGAGATCAGGGTGGTGGCAAGCGCCTTTTGCCAGAGATTGGCCTTGATAGGCGCTCCCGGGTCGGTGCCGTCTGTCACCTCCCCGTCTTCGTGCTGGCCACGCACCCCGAAAGGCAGGACGGCAAAAAGCACGGTCCACCAGATTACAAAATAGATCGCTATATAGGTAAAGGGCTGCATTATCTAAGCTATACCTTATGAACGAACACCTTGACGATGGGCTTGCGCCCCCAAGCAGCATTCAGCTCGGACCGCACGGCACGGCGGATCGCTTCGGCAAAGCGCCCGGTATCGGAGCGGCGCTTTTCGGGGAAACTCTTGATCGCCCCCCGTGCCGCCGACTGGGCGACAGCGCTGAGCGGATCATCATCGTCCGCCAGATCAGGAAGTCCGTCCAGATCGAATTCTGGACCTGAGACGATCTGCCCCCGCCCATTGACCACCAGACTGACGATTGCGACGCCGCCAAAAGCCAGCCGACGGCGGTCGCGCACATTCGATTCCTCGGGCGTACACAGAAGATTGCCGTCGAGATAGAGAATGCCGGTGCGCACTTCGCCGCGGTGGTGCTTGGTGGAGGGAAAGAGCTGAACCATGTCGCCATTGCGGATCGACAGGACGGTCTTGATGCCCTTTTCACGCCCGAAGGCTGCGTGGGCTTCAAGATGCATCGGCTCACCATGGACCGGAATGAGGATGTCGGGCTTGAGCCAATCGTAGAGCTGGGCCAACTCGTGCCGCCTCGGGTGGCCAGACACATGTATCATTTCGTCGCGGCCGGTGACGATCTGGACACCCTTGTCGACGAGTTTGTTCTGGATGTCCTGCACGGCCTTTTCGTTGCCTGGAATGGCCCAGGAGGAAAAGATCGCCATATCGCCGGGCGACAGATCGATTACCGGATGCGAGCCATCGGCGATGCGGGCCATCGCGGCGCGGGATTCGCCCTGACTGCCGGTGGCGATCAAAACGACCTTGTCGCGCGGCAGGTAGCCATAGGCGTCCTGATCAAGAAAATCAGGCACGCCTTCCATCAAGCCCAGTTCGCGGGCAATTCCGGCAATGCGATGCACGGCCCGGCCCGCCGCCACGACCTGGCGGTCGGCCTTGGCGGCTGCGCGCGCGATAGAGATCATGCGACCGAGATTGGACGCAAAGATGGTAACGGCGACGCGATTCTTTGCTGTCGCGATCAAACGCTCGAGATTGACACCGACCTCGGTCTCCGAGGGACTATCGCCCTCTTTCATCGCATTGGTGGAATCGCAGATCAGGGCCACTGGCTTGCCGTCCGAACCGATTTCCTTGAAGCGCTTGATGTTGGTGGGTGCGGTGCCGATCGGGGAAGGATCGATCTTCCAGTCCCCGGTATGGATCACACGGCCGGCCGGCGTTTCGATGAGCAAGGCGTTGGATTCGGGGATCGAATGGGAAACCTCGATGGGTTCGACCTTGAAGGGGCCAACCTGAAAAGGGACACCGGGGGTAAATATCTGGACTTCGACATCGTCCTCGATGTTGTTCGATATCCGCTTTGCCTTGAGCATGGCGGCACCGAAGCGGCCGGCGAAAACGGGCTTGTCGAAGGCTGGCCAGATATCAAGGATGGCGCCGTAGTGGTCTTCATGAGCGTGGGTGAGCACAAGACCGACAACGTTGTCGCTCTCTTCTTCGAGAAACGAGGGATCGGGCATGACCAGTTCGATGCCCGGGAGTTCCGGACCGCCGAAGCTGACGCCGCAATCGACCACCAGCCATTTGCGGTTGTCTGCCGGGCCGAAACCGTAAAGCCCCATGTTCATACCGATCTCGCCAACGCCACCAAGGGGCAGGAAGACCATTTCGTCCTGTCCGGACTGTTTATTTGCCATAGGCCATCGCGCGACCGGATTGCGGTCACGCCCTTTCAAAAATTGGTGGCAATCGCCCTCTCAGCGTAGCGTTGCCGTGGTTCCAAAATGGACGTCGCCCGCCGCTATCGCGATACGATGTCCCTCGTCGTCGCGGACAATCAGATGGCCCGCATCATCAATTGTTTCGAAAATGCCGCGCAGCACACCATCACCGCGCTGAACGGCAACTTCAGCACCGATCCCCGCAGCGCTTTGGCGCCAGCGGTTGATGATCCGGCTGGTACCGGCTCCGTTGTTCCAGATCTCGTAACACTCGACCCAGCTTTCGGCCAGTGCCTCAAAGACCGAGGGGGCATCAAAGGGCGCTCCCAGCGTCGCCAGAGAGGTGGCCGGATACGGCAAACCTTCCGGCGCTGCGACCACGTTGACGCCGATGCCGATAACGATCGCCGTGCGTCCGTCGGGGCGCTTCTGCGCCTCAAGCAGGATACCGGCGAGCTTGGCACCGTCGGCGAGCACATCGTTTGGCCATTTCAATGCTATGCGTGCTCGCCCCCCGCCGGCGGTGCCGTCTGCACCATCGATCCCGCCCCGAATTGCAGCCGCGGGAATCAAACGCGCCAGAGCGGCGTTGAGCGCCACTCCGGCGACGAAGCCCAGGCCGGCAAGGCCTGCAGCTGGGGCATCAGGCACCATCATCAGCGAAGCTGCAAGATTGCCATGGGGGCTTTCCCATGCCCGACCACGACGGCCTCTGCCCTCGGTCTGCTGCAGGGCTGCGAACCACGTTTTTCCCGCATCGCCCGACATTGCAGCGTTCATGGCTTCGGCGTTGGTCGAACCCACGCTGTCAAAGCCGATTACTCGATAACCAGCCCTAACAGCGCTTTCAGGAAGAGGAAAGGCGACCACCCGGTCCTGCTCTAAAAAAGGGAGTTGGCGGCGCCATGGGCGATGGCCGTCAGAGGCGCCCCTACCGTGAAAAAGTAGCTGAGCACCAAAAAACCCGTGAGTGCCATCACGACGCGCAACTCGATGGCTGGCACCGCATAGGACTGGGTGGGTTCGTCGAAATACATGACCTTGATGATGCGCAGATAGTAAAATGCGCTCACCGCGCTGGCCAGCATGCCAATCACCGCGAGAACGAAAAGCTGGGCTTCGATGGCCGCAAGAAACACCTGCCATTTGGCAAAGAATCCGGCAAGTGGCGGCAGGCCGACTAAGGAAAACATGAACAACGCCAGTATTGCGGCGACGAATGGACGGGATTTGGCCAGACCCGCCAGATCATCTATTGTTTCCACGTAGCCGTCGTCGTTTTTGAGCGCGAGCACGCAGGCGAAGGTGCCAATGGTCATGGTGATATAAACGGCCATATAGATGGCGACACCTTCCACGCCGATGATGTTGCCCGCAGAAAGACCGACCAAAGCGAAGCCGACATGGCCGATGGACGAATAGGCCAGCAGCCGTTTGAGGTTGTTCTGGCCGATGGCCGCAAACGAGGCCAATACCATGGAGGCAATTGAAAGGAAGATCACGACCTGCTGCCAATCGCTGGCGATGGGTTCGAACGCATCGAACACGACCCGAATAAGCAGAGCCATCGCAGCCACCTTGGGTGCGGATGCGAAAAAGGCGGTTACGGGGGTCGGTGCACCTTCATAAACGTCCGGCGTCCACATGTGAAACGGGACTGCGGAAATCTTGAAGGCAATGCCAGCGAGCAGAAAGACCAGGCCGAAGATGATGCCGGGTGTCCGCTCGCCAAGCGCCACGGCTTCGGCGATCTGGTCGAGCTGTGTGTGCCCGGTGAAGCCATAAACCAGAGAGGCACCGTAAAGGAGCATCCCCGACGACAGAGCACCGAGAACGAAGTATTTCAGACCCGCTTCAGTTGCCTTGCCACTGTCGCGCTTGAAAGCTGCGAGAACGTACAGCGCGAGCGACTGCAATTCGAGGCCGACATACAGGCTCATCAGATCGTTGGCCGACACCATCATCATCATGCCCAATGTGGCAAGAACGATAAGGACCGGATATTCGAACTTGTTGAGGCCATTTTCGATGGCACTGGACACCGAGAGGACCAGAGCGAAAGCCGACCCAGCAAGTATGAGAACCTTCATGAAGCGGGCAAAGCCGTCATTGATGAAGCCGCCAGAAAAGATCACGCCTTCCGAGGGAAGGAACGAAACCATCACGGCAATGGCGACCAGAAGACCGATGGCAATACCGGTGATACCAGTCGCTATTTCCTTCTTCGCGAATACGCCAACAAGCAGCAAAACCAGCGCGCCAACGGCGAGCAGCATTTCGGGATAGGCGGGCGCCAGAGAGGCGAAACCGGCAAATTCAGACACCACATTCACCTCCTAATGGGCCGTAGCGGCAGGCGCCGCGACATCGGCCGCAGGCACCGTCACATCGACGAGCGCAGACATCGGTTCGATGCCGACGGCAGCCTGATACTGATCGACAAGCGCGCCCACCGAAGTGGCCATCGCATCCATCAGGGGCGCCGGGTAGAAACCAAAGAGAATGGTGAGGATGATCAGCGGAACAATCGTCACCATTTCGCGGGCATTGAGATCGAGAATGGATTTGAGACTTTCCTTCTCGAGCGCACCCCAGATGATCTTGCGATAGAGCCAAAGGGCATAGCACGCCGACAGGATAACACCGGTGGTGGCAAATACTGCAAACCAGGTGTTGACCTGGAAGATGGCCAGCAACGTCAGGAACTCGCCGACAAAGCCCGAAGTGCCGGGCAGGCCGACATTGGCCATTGTGAAAACCATGAACGCGAACGCGTATTTGGGCATGCGTTCGACGAGCCCGCCATAAGCATTGACGTCACGGGTGTGCATGCGGTCATAGATAACGCCGACCGACAGAAAGAGCGCGCCCGATACGATGCCGTGCGAGATCATCTGGAAGATCGCGCCCTGAACGCCGTAAACATTCCCGGCGAAAATGCCCATCGTCACGAAGCCCATATGCGCGACCGAAGAATAGGCGATCAGTTTTTTGATGTCGGTTTGAACCAGCGCCACCAGCGAAGTGATGATGATCGCGGCGACGGAAAGGAAGAACACGAAGTTCGAGAAATACAGCGACGCATCGGGGAACATGGGCAGCGAGAAGCGCAAGAAGCCATAGCCGCCAAGCTTGAGCAGGATTGCCGCAAGGATCACCGATCCGGCCGTGGGCGCTTCGACGTGCGCCTCGGGTAACCAGCGGTGGAACGGCCACATGGGCATCTTTACCGCCAACGAGGCAAAGAATGCAAGCCAGAGCCAATACTGAACGTTCTCGGGGAAATCGTAATCGAGCAGACGCGCGATATCGAGCGTTCCTGCCTGCCAGTACATGGCCATGATGGCCAGCAGCATCAGCACCGAGCCTATGAACGTGTAAAAGAAGAACTTGTAGGACGCCTGGATACGCCTCTTGCCGCCCCAGATGCCGATGATGAGGAACATCGGAACCAGCGTGCCTTCGAAGAACACGTAGAACATGGCCAGATCGAGCGTCGCGAAAACGCCGATCATCAGCATTTCGAGGACCAGGAACAGCACCATGTATTCACGGATGCGGAAGGTGATCGAATCCCAGCTCGCAAGGATGCACATGGGCATCAACAGCCCGGTCAGCACGATAAACAGCACCGAGATGCCATCCACGCCCATGCGATAGCCGATGACATCGCCGAGCCATGGATGGTTCTGGACGAACTGGAAATCCGCCGTATCGGGATCGAACATGCCCCACATGACCAGCGTGAAAATGAAGGTCACGACGGTCGTGGCAAGCGCGATGCGCTTGATGTTGAGCTGAGCGACGGGGTCGCCCCCAGGGGTCAGCAGAATGAAGAAGGCCCCAACCAGCGGCAGAAACGTAACGATGGTCAGGATGTTGTTTTCAAGGATCATCCCAGAAGTCCCCCGGCGGCGATGGCCCAAGTGATAAGGGCTGCAACGCCGATGAGCATGGCGAAGGCATAGTGATAGAGGTAGCCTGACTGCAGGCGCGTAACGTAGCCGGTTACTTGCCGGACCCGGCGGCCGAGGCCTTCTACCAGGGTCTGATCGACGAGCCAGTCATCGAACCCTTTCCAGAGCGCAGTGCCAATCCAGCGGGCCGGTCGCACGAAGATGGCGTCATAGAGCTCGTCGAAGTACCATTTGTTGAGCAGGAACTTGTAGAGCAGCGGCTGTTCGGCAGCGAGCTGCTTGGGGGCGGACGGGTTGCGGATATACATGTACCAGGCGGTGACGAACCCGATCAGCATGGCCACGGTTGCTGACCACTTTACCCAGGTTGGAACGCCGTGCGCTTCCTCGATAATGTGCTCATCCACGACGATCGCGCCATGGAAGAAGTGCGCGATGTGTTCGGCATGTCCGAAGAAGGCGTCGTAAAACACCACGCCCGCGAGCACTGCACCAATGGCAAGAACGTAGAGAGGGATCAGCATGACGTTCGGGCTCTCGTGAGCATGATCGAACGTATGGTGATCGGCACGCGTCGGGCCGTGGAAGGTGAGGTGCACCAAGCGCCAGGAATAAAAGCTGGTGAACAGGGCGGCGATGACCAGAAGCCAGAACGCAAATGATCCGGCGGTGCCACCAAAGGCATAAGAAGCCTCGATAATCGCGTCCTTGGAGAAGAACCCGGCAAAGCCGAACGAGGTCCCCGGAATGCCGACACCGGTCAGGGCAAGCGTACCGATGAGCATCATGGCATAGGTGATCGGAATCTTGCGGGCGATGCCGCCCATATTGCGCATGTCCTGTTCGTGATGCATCGCGTGGATGACCGAGCCAGCGCCAAGGAACAGCAGCGCCTTGAAGAAGGCGTGGGTGAACAGGTGGAATATGCCCGCTGAATAGGCTCCTACCCCGAGGGCCACGAACATATAACCCAGCTGGGACATCGTGGAATAGGCAATGACGCGCTTTATGTCGTTCTGAACCAGGCCGATGGTTGCCGCGCAGAAGGCGGTTATGGCTCCGATATAGATGATGAACAGGGTCGCCGCTTCGCTCATTTCGAACATTGGCGAGAGCCGCGCGACCATGAACACGCCGGCGGTCACCATGGTCGCAGCGTGGATCAGTGCGGAAACCGGCGTTGGGCCTTCCATGGCGTCGGGCAGCCATGTGTGGAGCAGGAACTGGGCCGACTTGCCCATGGCGCCCATAAACAGCAGCAGGCAGATGACCGTCATCGCGTGGGCATCCCACCACAGGAACGGCATCGTGGCGTCTGCGACACCGGGAAGGACCGCGAAGGTTTCATCGAAACCAAGCGTGCCGATGAGAAAGAAGGTGCCGAAAATACCGAGCGCGAAACCGAAGTCACCGACGCGGTTGACGACGAAGGCTTTGACGGCGGCAGCGCGTGCGGATTCCTTTTGGTACCAGAAGCCGATCAGCAGGTAGGAAGCCAGGCCCACGCCTTCCCAGCCGAAGAACATCTGGACGAAGTTATCGGCGGTCACCAGCATGAGCATGGCGAAGGTGAAAAGCGAGAGATAGGCAAAGAAGCGCGCACGATGCGGATCTTCGTGCATGTAGCCGATGGAATAGAGGTGAACGAGCGAAGAGACTGTGTTGACAACAACCAGCATGATGGCCGTCAGCGTATCGACGCGGAGCACCCAATCGATCTGAAGATCGCCTGAGTGAATCCAGGTCATTACAGTAACCTTATAGGCCTCGCCGTCGCCCAGAAAGAACGGCAGGAAGACGATCCACGAGAGTGCAGCGGCGCCCATCAGAAGCGATGTTGTGATGATTTCCGCGGGCTTGTGCCCGATGGCGCGGCCAAAAAGCCCAGCGACCAGCGCGCCGATCAGCGGCAGGAATACAATTGCCTGGATCATGGCCGCCCTAGCCCTTCATCATGTTGACGTCATCGACCGCGATCGAGCCCCGATTGCGGAAGAAGATCACGAGAATCGCAAGGCCGATGGCGGCCTCGGCTGCGGCGACGGTCAGGATCAGCAGTGCGAACACCTGTCCCACCAGATCGCCCAGATGGGATGAAAAAGCGACGAAGTTGATGTTGACCGCAAGCAGGATCAGCTCCACCGACATCAAGATGATGATGATGTTCTTGCGATTGAGAAAAATCCCGAACACGCCAATGGTGAACAGAATGGCTGCTACGGTCAGGAAGTGACCGAGCCCGACTGCCGGTGTCATCATAATCCCCCTATAGCCCTTTTCCGCTCTCGACCTTGACGATTTCGACGCCCGTCGCCTTGGTCCGCGCGACCTGCGCGGAAATATCCTGGCGCTTGACGTTCGGCTTGTGGCGCAGGGTCAGAACGATCGCTCCGATCATGGCCACCAGAAGCACGAGGCCGCACGCCTGGAAGAGGTAAATGTAGTTCGTGTAGAGCACCCGCCCGAGGGCGCGTGTGTTTTCCACTCCCCCATCGATCGGGAGCACGCCACCAGTTGCTGCGTCCGGAGCCAGATAGGCAGAGCCGGCGACCAACAGCAACTCAAGCAGCAGGATGATGCCGACCACGATACCGATGGGCGCATACTGGAGAATACCGCGCCGTAACTCGCCGAAATCCACATCGAGCATCATGACGACGAATAGGAACAGCACCGCAACTGCGCCGACATAGACCACGATCAGGATCAGCGCCAGAAACTCGGCCCCGGCCAGCATGAAAATGCCCGCCGCATTGACGAAGGCAAGAATGAGAAACAGCACCGAATGCACGGGATTTCGCGAAGAAATCACCATGATCGCCGAAGCAACGACGATGGTCGAGAACAGGTAGAAGAAAAACAGCGGCAAGGTCACCTGTCGCTCCTAACGGTACGGTGCATCAAGGGCGATGTTAGCAGCGAGTTCACGCTCCCAACGGTCGCCATTGGCCAGGAGACGATCCTTGGAGAAGTAAAGCTCCTCGCGCGTCTCGGTTGCAAATTCGAAATTGGGGCCTTCAACGATGGCATCGACCGGGCAGGCTTCCTGGCAGAAACCGCAATAGATGCATTTGACCATATCGATGTCGTAGCGAACCGTGCGGCGGGTGCCGTCGTTCTGACGCGGGCCTGCTTCAATGGTGATGGCCTGGGCCGGGCAGATCGCTTCGCACAGCTTGCAGGCAATGCAGCGTTCTTCGCCATTGGGATAACGGCGCAGAGCATGCTCCCCACGGAAGCGCGGCGAGACCGCGCCCTTTTCGAACGGGTAGTTGATGGTCGGCTTGGGCGCAAAGAAATAGCGCATCGCCAGAAAGAACGTCGATACGAACTCCCTGAGCAGCAGAGCGTCGAGAAACCGCAAGGCTTTCATTTGTGGTTCTCTCCTTATGCCATGCCGCCGTGCCAGCCCCAGCCCGTGAGCTGAAGAACGAAGGCAACGACAACGATCATGACCAGCGAGATCGGCAGAAACACCTTCCAGCCCAGACGCATCAACTGGTCATAGCGGTAACGAGGGACGAAGGCCTTGACCATGGCAAACATGAAAAAGACCAGCGAGAGCTTTAGCACGAACCACACGACGCCCGGGATCCAGGTGAAGGGCGGCAGATCGATCGGCGCCGTCCAGCCCCCCAGGAACAGAATGGTGGTGAGCGCGCACATGAGGATGATGGACACGTATTCGCCCAACATGAACATCATGTACGGGGTCGAGCCATATTCCACCATGAAGCCGGCAACAAGCTCGGATTCGGCTTCGGGAAGATCGAAGGGCGGGCGGTTGGTTTCGGCGAGTGCGGAAATAAAGAAGATGACGAACATCGGGAACAGCGGCAGCCAGAACCAGTTCAGGAAGGTCAGCCACGGCACGCCGAGCACATGGGCCAGGCCACCGGCCTGCTGCGCCATCACGATATGAGTCAGATTGAGCGAGCCGACACACAACAGGACCGTCACGATCACAAAGCCGATGGAAACCTCATAAGACACCATTTGAGCAGCGGAACGGAGGGCACCGAGGAACGGATATTTCGAATTCGACGCCCACCCGCCCATGATGACGCCATAGACACCCAGAGACGATATCGCGAAGATGTAGAGGATGCCGATATTTATGTCGGCGAGCGCCCAGCCCTCAGCAACCGGCACCACGGCCCAGGCCGAAAGCGCGAGAAGGACGCTTACGAGCGGCGCGAGAAGGAAGACCGCCTTGTCGGCGCCGGCCGGAATGACCGGCTCCTTGAAGACGAATTTGAGGAGATCGGCAAAGCTCTGGAACAAGCCGAAAGCGCCGACCACGTTGGGACCACGGCGAATCTGAACAGCGGCCCAGATCTTGCGGTCTGCGAGCAGGACATACGCTGTGAACACCAAAAGGGTCACCAGAAGTAACAGCGCCTTCCAGACAAACCCGACCATGGTGCCGAGCCCGAGGATCGGGGCACCGAGAAGATAGTCGAGCGCGTATACAATCCAGTCCATATCGCTGCCTTACTCCGCGGCCTGTTTCAGACCCGACATAAGCTGCGAACATTCGGCCATTACGGCAGATGCACGCGCTATGGGGTTGGTGAGGTAGAAGTCGCCGACCGGAGAGATCAGAGCGTATGTCGACTTCGGGGCTGCAGTATCTGCCAGAGCGGATACATCGGAAGCACTGCCCGGCGCAATGGCATCGAGCTGAGCAAGGTGAGGATATTCCCCATAAAGCCGCGCACGAAGACCCGAAAGCGAGTCAAACGGCAGCGGCTGGCCGAGAACCGCCGAGAGGGCGCGCAGAATTGCCCAGTCTTCCTTGGCCTCACCGGGCGCGAAGACCGCACGGGCCGTCATCTGAACACGGCCCTCGGTGTTCACGTAGGTTGCTGATTTTTCGGTGTAGGTCGCGGCGGGCAGGATGACATCGGCCCGGTGAGCGCCCGCGTCGCCGTGCGTTCCGATGTATACCACCTTGGTTTCGCCAAGACCCGACATGTCGATTTCGTCAGCGCCAAGAACAAACAGAACGTCAAGCTTTCCCGCGCCGGCGGCCTTGAGCATGCCGGCGGTATCGAGACCGCCCCGTCCCGGAACAAGTCCGATATCGAGGGCACCGACGCGCGAAGCCGCCGTATGGAGGACGGCAAAGCCGTTCCAGTCTGCGGTCAAGGCGCCAGCCGTTTTGGCGATTTCAGTGGCAAAGCCGACAACGTTCTTTGCCGACGCCCCCGTGACCGCACCCTCACCCACGATCACAATCGGGCGCTGGGCCTTTTTGAGCATCTTTGCGAAGCTGCCCTTGCCCGAAGCCAGGTCGGCCAATGAGTCGATCCCTGCGCCGAGATGCGTATAATCGTAAGTCAGATCGGCCGCTTCGCCGATCACGCCGATTTCCACACCGCCGGCGCGCCATGCCTTTCGGATGCGGGCGTTGAGCACGGCAGCCTCACGGCGCGGGTTGGCGCCAATGATAAGAATCGCGTCGGCCTGCTCGATGCCGGCAATCGTGGGGTTGAAGATATACGACCCCCTGCCCTTTTTGGGATCCAGCGCCGAACCGGCAGGGCGAGCGTCAATATTTGACGAGCCCAGCAAGCCCATAAGGTTCTTGAGGGCATACATTTCCTCGACACCGGCCAGATCGCCCGCGATTGCGCCGATACGGCCCGGTTCGGCAGTCTTGACCAGAGCGGCGACCGCGGCGAATGCCTCATTCCACGAGACGGCCCGCAGCTTCTTGCTCTTGCGCACATAGGGGCGATCGAGGCGCTGGGTGCGCAGACCATCCCAGATGAAGCGGGTCTTGTCGGAAATCCACTCTTCGTTGATGCCTTCATGGATGCGCGGCAGGACACGCATGACTTCACCGCCGCGAGAATCGACGCGAATGTTGGAACCGACGGCATCCATGACGTCGATGGATTCGGTCTTGTTGAGTTCCCAGGGACGGGCCTGGAAAGCATAGGGCTTCGAGGTCAACGCGCCGACCGGGCAAAGGTCGATGACGTTGCCCTGCAGCTCGGAGGTCATCGACTGTTCGAGGTACGAGGTGATCTCGGCATCCTCGCCACGGCCGATCAGACCCAGCTCCGAAACGCCGGCGACTTCGGTGGTGAAGCGCACGCAGCGGGTACAGTGAATGCACCGGTTCATGATGGTCTTGACCAGCGGGCCGATATGCTTGTTTTCGACGGCGCGCTTGTTTTCCCAGTAGCGGGACGTATCCACGCCATAGGCCATGGCCTGATCCTGCAGATCGCACTCGCCGCCCTGGTCGCAGATCGGGCAATCGAGGGGGTGGTTGATGAGCAGGAACTCCATCACGCCTTCGCGGGCCTTTTTGACCATCGGCGTGTTGGTGAACATTTCAGGCGCCTCGCCGTTCGGGCCGGGGCGCAGGTCGCGCACGCTCATGGCGCAGCTTGCCTGGGGTTTGGGCGGTCCGCCTTTCACTTCCACGAGGCACATGCGGCAATTGCCTGCCACCGACAGACGCTCATGATAGCAGAAGCGCGGGATTTCCGCGCCAGCTGCCTCGGCAGCCTGCATCAGTGTGAAGTGATCGGGAACCTCGATCAGTTCGCCATCGACCTTGATTTGCGCCATTCGTTCTTACTCCGCCGCAACCGAAGGCACCGCGCCATCGGTGGTGGACTTGTAGGTGTATGCGTCGATCCGCGCTTCAATCACGGGACGGAAATTGCGGATCAGGCCCTGGATCGGCCAAGCCGCGGCATCGCCCAGAGCGCAGATGGTGTGGCCCTCGACCTGCTTGGTGACGGCGAACAGCATGTCGATCTCGCGCTTTTGCGCTTCGCCACGCACCATGCGCTCCATCACCCGCATCATCCAACCCGTGCCTTCACGGCACGGCGTGCACTGGCCGCAGCTTTCATGCTTGTAGAAGGCGGAAAGGCGCCAGATGGCCTTGATGATGTCGGTGGACTTGTCCATGACGATCACGGCAGCAGTGCCGAGCGAGGAACCGACTTCGCGCAGGCCGTCGAAATCCATATGGGCTGAGCGAATTTTTTCGCCGGGCACACAAGGGACCGAAGAGCCGCCGGGGATGACAGCCAGCAGATTGTCCCAGCCGCCACGGATGCCGCCGCAATGCTTTTCGATCAGCACGTCGAACGGCGTACCCATCTCTTCTTCGAAGGTCGCCGGATTGTTGACGTGCCCGGAGACGCAGAAGAGCTTGGTGCCGGTGTTGTTCTCACGTCCCAAACCGGCGAACCATGCGGCGCCACGGCGCAGGATTTCAGGGACGACGGCGATGGACTCGACGTTATTGACGGTGGTCGGACACCCATAAAGGCCCATACCGGCGGGGAAAGGTGGCTTCAGGCGCGGCTGGCCCTTCTTGCCTTCGAGGGATTCAAGCAGCGCGGTTTCCTCACCGCAAATATAAGCACCGGCCCCGTGATGGACGATGATGTCGAAGTCCCAGCCATGAATGTTGTTCTTGCCGATGAGCCTGGCGTCGTAGGCCTGCTTCACAGCAGCTTCGAGCCGCTGACGCTCGCGCATGAACTCGCCGCGCACATAGATGTAGGCGGCGTGGGCGTCCATGGCGCGCCCGGCGATCAGACAACCCTCGACCAGATGATGCGGATCGTGGCGCAGAATTTCGCGGTCCTTGCAAGTGCCCGGCTCGGATTCGTCGGCATTGACGACCAGATAATGAGGGCGACCGTCATTGACCTTGGGCATGAACGACCATTTCAGGCCCGTCGAAAAGCCCGCACCACCACGGCCACGGAGGCCGGAGGCCTTGACCTCGTTGGTCAGCCAGTCGCGGCCCTGGTCGAGCAATTCCTTGGTTCCACTCCACGAGCCGCGACGACGAGCGCCTTCGAGACCCCAGTCTTCCTGACCGTAGAGATTTGTGAAAATGCGATCCTGATCCGTGAGCATCGATCAAATCCCCTAGCGCGGCTTCTTGCCGAAGACGCGGACATATTCGTCAACGCCACCGTCGGCCAGCGCCTTTGCCTGACCTTTCCAGTTGTCCCGGGCAACGCGACCCTTGAAGTTGAGCACCGCATCAACCCGCTCGACTTCGGCGTCTGTGAATGCGGCCACCTGGGCATATTGGGTGATACCCAGATCGTTGAGCTTGCGCTCGATCACCGGGCCGACGCCGGAAATGAGCTTGAGGTCATCTGCAGCGCCTGCGGGACGCTCGAACAGCGGAGCGCTGTCAGGCGTCGTTCCAGCCGATGTCGCAACCGCCTCCTGCCTTTTGCCAGCGCGGCTCGTGGTCTTGGTCTTCTCGCCGGTTTCGCTGGCCGTTTTTTCGACGGCGGGCGATTCAGCGCCGGTCGCGCCCTTGCGGGCGGCCTGATCCGGTTTGCGCCTGGCCGGTCCGGCAGCTTTCCTCTCGGCCGTTTCCGCGTCGGCCTCCGAGACCTTGCCAGCCCCCGACGGGCCCTTGATGGCGGGTGCGGCTTCCTCGTCGATCTTTTGCTTGCGGCCAGGCTTTGTCGCCTTAGCCTCAGCTTCAAGGTGGCCCCTATCCTGATGCGGCGGAGCCTTGGCGGGATCTTCGAGCAGGGTTATCTGTCCGTCCAGCGGCGCTGAGAACTTGCGGCCGTTTTGCGGGCCGGTCGGCACCTTGTCGCCGTCGCCATCACGGAAAGCGATCAGGATTTCCTCAAAGCGCTCGGGCGTCAGATCTTCATAGGTATCGAAACCGATTGTAACCATCGGTGCATTGACGCAAGCGCCTGCACATTCCACCTCTTCCCAGCTCATGGTTCCATCATCGTTGAGATGATGCGGCTCGGCGTGAATGTGTTTTTGGCAAACGGCGCGAATATCTTCGGCGCCACGCAGCATGCACGGGGTGGTGCCGCACACCTGGATATGAGCGCGGGTGCCAACCGGTTGAAGCTGGAACTGGGTGTAAAACGTCGCGACTTCCAAGACACGAATATAGGGCATGTCGAGCATTTGCGCGACCGATTCGATCGTCGCGCGCGACACCCAGCCATCCTGTTCCTGGGCGCGCATGAGCAGCGGAATGACTGCTGACTGCTGGCGTCCGGCCGGATACATGGCGATACGTTTTTTTGCCCACGCCGTATTTTCCCTGGAAAAGGAAAAACTCTCGGGCTGGACTGCTTCTTCTGCAAGGCGACGCACGCTCATTAGCGATCAACCTCTCCGAACACGATGTCGAGGGAACCCAGAATGGCCGAAACGTCAGCCAGAAGGTGCCCGCGACAGAGAAAATCCATGGCTTGCAGATGCGCGAACCCGGGCGCGCGAATCTTGCAGCGATACGGCCTGTTGGTGCCATCGGACACCAGATAGACGCCAAACTCGCCCTTGGGCGCTTCGACGGCCGCGTAAACTTCACCCTCGGGCACGCGGAAGCCTTCGGTGTAGAGCTTGAAGTGGTGGATTAGCGCTTCCATCGAGCGCTTCATCTCGCCGCGTTTGGGCGGAACAACCTTGCCGTCCATTGTCGAGACCGGCCCCTGCCCTTCGGGTGAATTGAGCAGATCAATGCACTGGCGCATGATCAAATTGGACTGACGCATCTCCTCCATCCGGATGAGGTAGCGATCATAGCAGTCACCGTTCTTGCCGACTGGGATATCGAATTCGAGCTGGTCGTAGCACTCGTAGGGCTGGCTCTTGCGCAGATCCCATGCCGCACCCGAGCCGCGGACCATGACACCGGAAAAGCCCCATGCCCAGGCATCCTCGAGCGTAACAGTAGCAATATCAACGTTGCGCTGCTTGAAGATGCGATTGCCGGTAATAAGCTGATCGAGATCTTCGAGAGCCTTGGGGAAGGTTTCGGTGAATTTGGCGATATCGTCGATCAAGTCCTGCGGCAGATCCTGATGGACGCCACCGGGACGCACATAGGCGGCGTGCATGCGCGAGCCCGAAGCGCGCTCATAGAAAACCATGAGCTGTTCGCGCTGCTCGAATCCCCAGAGCGGCGGGGTGAGCGCGCCAACATCGAGCGCCTGTGTCGTGACATTGAGCATATGGGAGAGGATGCGCCCGATCTCGGAATACAGCACACGAATAAGCTGCCCCCGGAACGGCACCTCGATTCCCAAAAGCTTTTCGATGGCCAGGGCAAAGGCGTGCTCCTGGTTCATCGGCGCGACATAGTCGAGGCGGTCGAAATAGGGCACCGCCTGCAGATAGGTCTTGGCTTCGATCAGCTTTTCGGTGCCGCGATGCAGCAGCCCCACATGCGGATCGACGCGCTCGACCACTTCGCCATCAAGCTCGAGAACGAGCCGCAAGACACCATGAGCCGCAGGATGCTGCGGGCCAAAGTTAATGTTGAACGTGCGAACATCGTGCTCGGTCATTGCTTGGCCTTCTCGTCGCCCGGCAGCACGTAATCGGTGCCTTCCCAAGGCGAAAGGTAATCGAAATCCCGAAATTCCTGCGCCAGCTTGACGGGCTCATAGACGACGCGCTTGCGCTCCTCGTCGTAGCGGACCTCGACAAAGCCGGTCAGCGGAAAATCCTTGCGCAGCGGATGGCCGTCGAAGCCATAGTCGGTCAGAATGCGGCGCAGATCGTGGTGCCCGGAGAACAGGATGCCATAAAGGTCGTAGGCTTCGCGCTCGAACCAGTCCGCACCAGGAAAAACGCCGGTAATTGAAGGAACTGGCGTTACTTCGTCCGTCATGACCCGTACGCGAATACGGACATTCTGCTGAGGGCTGAGCAGATGATAGACCACATCGAAACGCTGGGCGCGCTCGGGATAGTCCACGCCACACACATCAATGATGGAAATGAACTGGCAACGCGGGTCGTCGCGCAGGGTGCGCATGACATTGAGGATCGCGTCGGGCTTTGCCTCGAGCGTCAACTCGCCATAGGCGACATTGTACCCATCGAGTGCCTCGCCCAGCTTGAGCGCAATGTACTCGCCGAGTTCAGAAAGAGCGTCTTCCATTGATTGGCCTTATCGCTCGATGGTTCCGGTGCGCCGGATCTTCTTTTGCAACAGCAGCACGCCATACAGCAGTGCTTCGGCAGTCGGCGGGCAGCCGGGAACGTAGATATCGACCGGCACCACGCGGTCACATCCGCGCACCACCGAGTAGGAATAGTGATAATATCCGCCGCCATTGGCGCAGCTGCCCATGGAGATGACGTAGCGCGGCTCGGGCATCTGGTCATAGACCTTGCGCAGCGCCGGGGCCATCTTGTTGGTCAGCGTGCCCGCAACAATCATCAGGTCGGACTGACGCGGAG
>NZ_CAXAXY010000016.1:0-42739 GCF_963972885.1 uncultured Pelagibacterium sp.
CGGGTGGCCAGTCGGGTGCTGGTGGCTGGCGACCGGTTGCCTTCGATCCGGGCGCTGGCCGTCGAGATCGGCGTTTCCCCATCGACAGTGGTCGAGGCCTATGACCGGCTGGTGGCCGAAGGGGTTATCCGGGCGCTGCGGGGCTCGGGGTTTTATGTTTGCGCGACGGCGCTGCCACCCTTGGCGCTGGCCCAGGAGATCGCGCCCAAGGAACGCGACATCGACCCGTTCTGGGTGTCGCGGCAATCGCTTGACGCGGACCCCCAAGCGCTCAAGCCCGGTTGTGGCTGGCTGCCGGCGGACTGGATGCCCGCCGAGGCGATCCGCAAGGGCATGCGAGCCTTGGCCCGGAGCGGGGATGGCGCGCTTGTCGATTATGGTTCGACGCGCGGTTCGGTAGCGCTGCGGCGCATCATCAGCAGGCGGCTGGCGGCAGACGGCGTGGAGACGGCGCCCGACCAGCTCTTGCTCACTGCGTCGGGGACCAGCGCCATCGACCTGGTGTGCCGTTTCGTGCTGCGGCCAGGCGATACGGTTGTGGTGGACGATCCGTGCTATTTCAATTTCCGCGCGCTGCTGCGCGCTCACCAGGTGAAAGTCGTCGGGGTGCCCTATACGCCGATCGGGCCGGATATCGAGCGTTTCGAGGCGGTTCTGGCCGCCGAGCGGCCAAAACTCTATGTCACCAACAATGGCTTGCATAATCCGACGGGGGCGATGGTTTCGGCTCAAACCGCGCACAGGGTGCTGTCAGCCCTGACGGCTCATGACGTCACGATCATCGAAGACGATATCTTCGCCGATTTTGCGCCCGAGCCGGTGCCGCATCTGGCGGGTCTGGACGGGTTGGATCGGGTGGTGCGCATCGGAAGCTTTTCAAAGACGATTTCGGCTTCGTTGCGCTGCGGCTATATCGCGGCGCGCCCTGACTGGATCGAGGGGCTTATCGATCTCCAGATTGCCGCAGGGTTCGGCGGACCGAGCCCTGTGGCCGCCGAAGTCGTGGCCGGGGTTCTGGCCGGAGGCGGATATCGCCGCCATATCGAGGAGCTGCAGCGCAAGCTGGCACGGGCGCAGGGCGAAACGGCAGTCGCGTTGGGGCGCATAGGGATCGAGCCGTGGATCTTGCCACGGGGCGGATTCAACCTTTGGGGGCAATTGCCCGATGGGGTGGATTCAGCGCAGGTGGCGCGAACGGCCCTGGTGGACGCCGTCGTTGCGGCGCCGGGTAACGTCTACAGCGCGTCGGGAACCGCCGGGCGTTTCATGCGGTTTAATGTTGCGCAGTGCGGAGACCCGAAAATCTTCGCTGTGCTTGAAAGGGCGATACAGAGCCAGACGGGGTGAGGCGAAGACCTTCCCACAATCTTACCGCGAACGTGTCACGCTCACGAAGCGTTAACCATAGGCTTTTAGGGTGACGCGACGCATTCTTATTGTCGGCTGTCCATTGGCTCGAACCCGCCTCGTTACCGCATTGCTGGCGCTCTGGTCGGCGACCCTCGCGGTCTGCCTGTTTCTGGCCGTCAATTTTTCTTCTTTTTCATGGTGGCCGCTGGCGATCTCCGGGGTCTGGGTGGCGGCGATTGCGGTGAGTCTTGCTGTCGCAATCCTGGCTGACCGAGCGCAGCGCCGTGTGCTGTCAGCGTTGGGCGAGGCGGTGGGAAGCGGCCCGATCGGGAAAAGCCGTGAAATCGAGCATATGCGCGCCATCACCGCCAATATGTGCCTACGGCTCGAACGCGGCATGACCTATTGCACGGCATTCGAGACGCTCGCACGGCCGGCTATGTTGGTCGATGGACAGGGCGTTATCGTCAAGATGAGCGCCGGGCTGACGGCCCTGGCGCCCGAATGCGCCGAAACCGACACGGCTGCGGCTCTGTTGGGCATTGTGTTCGCGCTTGGGGATGAGCCGGCCGATTATGCCATCGCGCTTTCCGGTCAGCGCCATATGGCAACCGTCAGCGCGCTGGCCCCGGACCGCTGGCTGATCGAGATCGACCGGCCGGGCCGGGTGGTTCCAGCTCAAGTGCTCGACGAGATTGGGCAGGCGCTGGTCGGCGGGCATGTTGGCTACCGGATTGGCACCGACATCGTCGAGGACGTGCCCGAGTTCGACTTGGTCAACGCAGGGCTGGCAACGCTCGATGCGGCGGCGGCGCGGCTCGATGCGCTGGCGCAGGGCACCCCGATCACAGATGCGGGCGGCAATGACGGCCTCGCGGCGCGGATCACCGGGTTGGCGCGGCAGATCGAAGGCATCGATTCAGAACGCCAAGCAGCGCTCGACATGCACAGGCAAGCCCGCGAACGGCTCGAAAAGGTCGGCGCGCTTGTCGAAATCTGCCGCGAGGCAGCCCAAACCCTGACGCAGTCGGCCGATGATGCGCGCACCCATATTGAGACGGCACGGGGCGAGATCGATGCCGGTCGGTTGCTGGCCGGACGCACCGCTGAAGGGACCAAAGGAATCAGGGCAGATGTCGAGATCGCCATGGCGTCGGCCGAGGAGACTAGTGAGCGGGTGATGGCGGTGACCGGGCTGGTGGGCAAGATCGACAAGCTTGTCGCAGGGATCGAAGAGGTGGCGTTCCGTACCAATCTTTTAGCGCTCAACGCCGCCGTGGAAGCGGCGCGGGCCGGAGAGAAGGGCGCGGGGTTTGCCGTGGTGGCCAGCGAAGTGCGCGAGTTGGCTCAGGCGAGTGCCAAAACCTCCAAGGACATAAGGGCCCTGGTCAAGTCGGGGCTGGGGGAGGCCGATGCCGGGGTGCAAGGGGCGCGGGGGTTGGCGGAGACCATGGGTGTGGTCACAGCCCATTTACTGAATTTAAGTGAGGAAACGGCAATGATCGGGGCCAGTCTGGCAAGCGGGGACCAAGCGCTTGTGGCGGCAGGCGCCGATGTCGATCTGATCGGAGACAAGGCAAAACAACAGGCCGAGGCGCTCACCGCGCAGCCGGCGGGGCAATCTGCCGGCAGAGCCTAGCTTTTTCTGGGCGCAGACCGGCATCGGGGAGTCGGAACTTGTATGGATACTGGTGAATTTCCGCTTAGCGAAAAAGAATTTTCGCGAATCCGCGAGCGCGTCTATCGCGTGGCGGGGATTTCGCTTTCCGACGCCAAGCGCACGCTTGTGGTGTCGCGCTTGTCCAAGATCGTGCGCGGGCTCTCTTTGCCTGGGTTCGATGCCTATATCGATTTTCTCGAGATGCGGGGCCGGCCCGAGGACGATCAGGATTTCGTCAATGCACTGACCACCAATCTGACACGGTTCTTTCGCGAAGATCACCATTTCGATCATCTTGTCAGCCACGTGGCTGCGCTGATCGCCAGGCCGCGGCGCATGACAAAGGGCGGCAAGCCCCGCCTGCGCATCTGGTCAGCGGGATGTTCGACCGGGCAGGAGCCCTATACGATCGCGTTGAGCCTTCTGGCCGCGTTTCCTGAACTCAAGCGCTGGGATTTCCGTATCCTGGCCACCGATATCGATTCCAATGTCGTGGGCAAGGCGGCCAGAGGCATCTATCCGTCCACCGAACTCAACGGGCTCTCCGCGCAACGGGCGGCGCTTTTCGAAAAGGTCGACACGGGAGAAATCCGTATCCCGCGCGCCGCGCACGAGCTGGTCACCTTCAAGCTGCTCAACCTGATCGAGGCCTGGCCGGTCAGCGGTCCGTTCGACGCAATTTTCTGCAGGAATGTGGCAATTTATTTCGACAAGCCAACCCAAGGGGTGCTGTTTGATCGGCTCGGTCAGGTTCTGGCGCCCGACGGCTTTCTCTATATCGGCCACTCGGAAAACCTGCAGGCCGTTTCCAAGGGCTTCAAACTGGTCGGCAAGACTGTCTATCAACGCAAGGCAAATGCCGACGCAAAGGATGCAGCATGAGCAATATCAGGGTCCTCGTCGTCGACGATTCGGCGCTCATTCGGGACGTGCTTTCCAAAACGCTGGCGCAAGAGGGCGATATCACCGTGGTGGGCACCGCGCATGATCCGCTGGACGCGCGCGACAAGATCAAGGCGCTCAACCCCGATGTGGTGACGCTCGATATCGAAATGCCCAATATGAACGGGCTGGCCTTTTTGCAAAAGATCATGCGGCTGCGGCCACTGCCGGTGGTGATGGTTTCAACCCTGACCACCAAAGGGGCGTCCGAAACCATGCTGGCGCTGGAGCTCGGTGCCGTCGATTTTGTCGCCAAGCCCGGCACCGAGATGGCAGGAGGGCTGGAGGCATTCGGCGCAACGCTGCGTGAGAAGGTACGCTTTGCGGCGCAGTCGGACGTGCAGGCGCGGGCCCATCGCGCCCCAGCGCCCGATTTGCCGCTCAAGACGGCTGCGGCGCCCGAGGGGGCGCTTATTGCCATTGGCGCCTCCACCGGTGGTGTCGAGGCGATCCGGCAGGTGCTTTCATCCATTCCTTCCGATTGTCCACCAATCGTGATCGCCCAGCACATGCCCAAGGGGTTTACAGCGCGGTTCGCCGCCCGGCTCAACGAGCTCGTGCCGGTCAGGGTGATCGAGGCTGCCGACCGCATGGTGCTCGAGCGCGGGACAGCCTATGTCGCTCCGGGAGATTTTCACTTGCGGGTGGAAAAGACCTCGGGCCAGCTCAAATGCCGGGTGACCCAGGATGAGGTAACGTCGGGACACAGGCCGAGCGTGGACGTGCTTTTTTCATCCGCCGCCAAGGTGGTGGGCTCGATGGCCGTGGGGGCAATCCTGACGGGCATGGGGCGCGACGGCGCGTTGGGCATGAAAGCCATGCGCGAGGCGGGGGCGTTCACCATCGGGCAGTCGCAGGGATCGGCCCTGATCTACGGCATGCCCAAGGCAGCGTTCGAGATGGGTGCGGTGATCGAGGAAGCGCCGGTGGAAAAGATCGCCGGGCGGTTGGTTAGTGCACTCATGAAGCTCAAGGCTGCAGCTTGAGGCTTTGTATTGAGATTATTGTAACGCTTGTCCCCTAATTTCACAGGTTGACCATTCCGGAAGAAGACCGGGTATTGAAGGCGGAGAATCCATGCCAAAGGCCAGCGCTGTCAGCGTTCTCATTGTCGATGACCAGCAATCGATGCGGGGCATCTGCAAATACATCCTCACTCAGCTCGGGTTCAAGGACATCGTGGAGGCCAAGTCCGGCCGCGATGCGCTGACCAAGCTTGAAAAGACAAGTGTCGACCTCATCATTTCCGACTGGAACATGGATGATGTGGACGGGCTGACGCTGCTCAAGGTGATCCGCAAGCATCCGCGCACGCAAGGCATGCCCTTTATCATGGCCACGGGCCGCTCCGATAAGGAGCAGGTCAAGGAAGCCATCGAGAGTGGTGTGAACAACTACATCATCAAACCTTACGATGCCGGGACAATGAAGAAGCGCATCGAGGCGGTTATCGGCGCGCTGAGCTGAGCGACCGGATTATTTGCGTTTGCAGGGGCGTCCATCGGGGCGCCCTTTTGCATGCCGGGCTTGGCAAGGCGGCTATCGCATGGTTGAAGAGCAAAACGGGCAAGGACGGCAAGTGCCATGACCACAAAGACCATCGGGCTGGTAGCCCATGACGAAAAGAAGAACGACATGGTCGCCTTCGCGCTGGCGCACAAGGACCAGTTGAATGGGTTCACGCTGGTGGGCACCGGTACGACCGGCGGACGCGTGGCCCAGGAAACCGGGCTCGAGGTTCTGGCGCTGAAAAGCGGTCCGCTGGGCGGGGATGCGCAGATCGGGGCGATGATTGCCGAGGGACGGCTGGACGCGCTGATCTTTTTCATAGACCCGATGAGCGCGCTGCCGCACGATGTCGACGTCAAGGCGCTGACCCGGCTTGCGACGCTTTATGACATCCCGGTGGCCTACAACAAGTCCACAGCCGAAGCCGTGCTCAAAGCGCTTTGAGTTGACCGAATGGACCGCTTGTGAGCAGATGCCGCAATTCCAACGAATTTGACCTTTTGGTCCAACAATAATTCAGGGGCTGAGCATAGGCGTGGCGTTTGACGCGGTAATCGAGGTGCGTTCCGTTTCAAAACGGTTTGGCGGACTTTTGGCTGTTTCGAACTGTTCGCTCGAAGTCGAGCGCGGGTCGATCACCGGACTGATCGGGCCGAACGGGGCGGGCAAATCCACCCTGTTCAACATGGTGGCCGGCAATTTTGCGCCCACCAGCGGGCAGATCATCTTTGATGGGCAGGACATTACGGGGCTCAAGCCGCACGAGTTGTTCCGGCTGGGCATGTTGCGCACCTTCCAGATCGCGCATGAATTTTCCCAGATGACGGCGCTGGAGAATCTGATGATGGTTCCCGGCGATCAGCCGGGCGAGAGCCTTTCGACCCTGTGGTTCCAGCCGGGCAGGGCTGCGGCGCGCGAGGCGGAGGTGCGTCAGAAAGCACTCGATGTCATCGATTTTCTCAAACTCGGGCATGTGAAGAACGAGCTGGCGGGCAATCTTTCGGGCGGACAAAAAAAGCTGCTGGAGCTGGGCCGCACAATGATGGTGGACGCCAAGATCGTGCTGCTCGACGAGGTGGCAGCAGGGGTCAACAAGACCCTGCTCAACGATCTGGCCGCCAATATCGAGCGCATGAACAAAGAGCTCGGCTATACCTTCTTTGTCATCGAGCACGACATGGATCTGATCGCGCGGCTGTGCGACCCGGTGATCGTGATGGCGCAGGGCGAGGTGATCGCCAAGGGCAATATGGAAGAGCTGCGCGCCAACCCGATGATCGTCGAGGCCTATTTCGGTGGCCCGGTGGAGGCCGTGCAATGAGCCTTATCGATCTTAAGGACATCGTGGCCGGTTATGGCGGGGCGCCGATCCTCAATGGCGTCAATATGGCGATCGACGCGTCCGATATCGGAGTGATCGTTGGGCCGAACGGGGCGGGCAAATCGACCACTCTGAAGGCTATCTTCGGGCTTTTGACCGTTACGGGCGGGACCGTGACATTCGGTGGACAGGATGTGACCAATTTCGAGGCCGACCGGCTGGTGCCGATGGGGCTTTCGTTCGTGCCCCAGGAGCACAACGTCTTTACCTCAATGTCGGTACACGAGAATTTCGAGATGGGCGCCTTCGTGCGGCGCGACGACATCACCGAAAGTCTCGATATGGTCTATGAGATGTTTCCCGATCTCAAGGCCAAGCGCAAACAGCCGGCGGGCGAACTGTCGGGCGGACAGCGCCAGATGGTGGCCATGGGGCGGGCGCTGATGAGCCGGCCGAAACTGTTGATGCTCGATGAGCCATCGGCCGGGCTTTCGCCGCGCTACATGATGGAAATTTTCGAACAGGTGGTCAAGATCAACGCCGCGGGCGTTGGTATCCTGATGGTCGAGCAGAATGCGCGTCAGGCGCTGGCGTTCGCGACCAAGGGGTTCGTTCTGACCAGCGGACAGAACAGGTTCACCGGAACCGGGCAGGAATTGCTCGACGATCCGGATGTGGCCAAGAGCTTTCTTGGCGGGTGATCCGGAGCTGATGAAAGCATGAACGATCTTATCTTTTTCTTCAATCAGGCGCTGATCGGCGGGGTGGTGCTGGGCTCGGTCTATGCACTGGGCGCCGTGGGCGTGACGCTGATTTTCGGTATCCTGCGGTTTGCCCATTTCGCCCATGGCGACATGATGACCATGGGGGCGTTCATCACCTTTATCCTGGCCGGCGTTTTGACGGCGCTGGGGATCGTGACACCCATTCCGACCGGTGTGCTGGTGGTGCCGCTGGCCATGATGCTGGCGGCGGGGCTGGCGCTGGGGATCGACAAAGGGTTTTATGCGCCGCTTCGGGCCCGCGGGGCAAAACCGGTGACATTGCTGATCGCCTCTATCGGGGTCACCATGATGATCCAGGGGCTGATCCGGCTGTTTTTCGGGGTGGAGACGCGCTCGTTCTTCGATACCGAACCCAAGCAGATTTTCCGGATCGAATTGCCCTTCGAGGGGGTCACCCGGCCCATCACCTTTACAGAGCCGCAGGTCTGGCTGGTGGCTTCGACCGCTATCGCCGTGATTGCCCTGCACTACTTTCTCACCCGCTCGCGGTTAGGCAAGGGGATGCGGGCTATGGCCGACAATCCCGACCTGGCCAAGGTTTCAGGCATCAACACCAAGCTCGTCGTGCGGGTGACATGGGTGATTGCGGGTGCGCTGGCTTGCCTGGCGGGCACCATGCTGGCGCTCGATGTAACACTGAAACCCGATCTGGCCTTCAATATCGTGTTGCCGATCTTTGCAGCAGCCATCCTAGGCGGGTTGGGGCATGCCTATGGGGCAATTGCTGGCGGGTTCGTTCTGGGATTTGCGGAAACGCTGGCGGTGTTCAATTGGTCGGTTCTGCTACGCCCGTTCCGCGATGTCCTCTGGTTTGACATCCCCGCTTCGCTGACCCTGGTTCAGTCCGAATACAAACTCACCGTCGCCTTCGTGATCCTGGTCGTCGTGCTTCTGGTGCGGCCAACGGGAATCTTCAGGGGAGCCTCCACATGACCGCGCGCTATATCGGGCTGTTTGCAGCGCTGTTTGCGCTGATCGTTTTCGTGGGTGTGATGATGGGCACCCCGTTCACCGTGCGGCTGATGGTGGAGGCCTTCGCCTTTGCGCTGATCGCCATGGGGCTCAATATCCAGTGGGGCTTTGGCGGGCTGTTCAATTTCGGCATTCTGGGCATGCTGATGGTGGGCGGGTTTGCCGTCACCTTCATCTCCTTTCCGGTCAACGCGGCGTTCTGGGAATCCGAGGGCCCGATGCTGCTCGGGCGCACCGCAATCGCGGCGGCGATCGGGGCGATCATCATCTTTTTCGCCCATCGCGTGCAGCGGTTCGGAATAACGGGCAAATGGCGCGGGGCGGTGATCGTTGTCGCGTGGTTTGCCGCCTATGTTATCTTCCGTACGCAGATGGATCCGGTCGCCAACACTATCACCTCGACCGCCGGCTGGGTCGGTGGGCTG
The DNA here is from genome assembly GCF_963972885.1 of uncultured Pelagibacterium sp. Classification (NCBI taxonomy): domain Bacteria; kingdom Pseudomonadati; phylum Pseudomonadota; class Alphaproteobacteria; order Hyphomicrobiales; family Devosiaceae; genus Pelagibacterium; species uncultured Pelagibacterium sp. The sequence continues at coordinate 8,965 of NZ_CAXAXY010000016.1, forward strand.
GGCCTGCCGGTGATCCTTGGCTGGGCCTTCGGGGGTATTCTGGCCGGGCTGATCGGGTTTCTGGTGGGGAAGGTCAGCCTTGGGCTGCGGGCCGATTATCTGGCGATTGCGACCATCGGGATTGCCGAAATTTTGCGGGCTGTGATCCGCAACATGGAATGGCTGACGCGCGGCACGCTAACGGTTTCGCCCATTCCCTGGCCGGTACCCAATCCGCAATACTATCAGGAGTTTGGTGTTTCGATCACCGACAGCTTTGTTTACGCGCGGGCCGGGTTTCTCGCGCTGGTGGTGGCTATCGTCATTGTGGCGCTGTTCTTGATCCACAGGGCGTATCAGGGGCCATGGGGTCGCATGATGCGGGCCATTCGTGACAATCACATCTCGTCGGCATCGATGGGCAAGGATGTAACGGGGCGGCAACTTGAGATTTTCATTTTCGGCTCGGTGCTCATGGGCATTGGCGGGGCGATCCTCGTTTCGTTCGTGGGCATCTATGACCCCTCGAGCTACCAGCCGATCAACCACACCTTCATCATCTGGGTGATGCTGATCGTGGGTGGAGCCGGCAACAATTTCGGGGCGCTTTTTGGCGGGCTGTTCATCTATGTCGTTTGGATGCTCTCCGAGCAGGTGGCGACGGGCCTGTTCGGTGCCCTGAGCAACTGGTCGTCCTCGATGGGCTGGGGCGAAATTCCCGACATCGAAACTCGTGCCGTACAGATGCGGATTTTCGTTCTGGGGCTGGTGGTGACCATTGCCCTGCGGTTTGCGCCCAAGGGGCTGTTGCCCGAGCATATCAAACGCAAAGACTAGAACGGCGTCCGGTTCGGGGGTCATGTGAGGGTCTCCGCCCCCTGGTCAAGCAACTGGGCAGGTCCTTTCTCCCCAAAGGGAAAGCAAAAAAGAAAAAGCCCGGGATCGCTCCCGGGCTTTTCGTATTGGGGTCCTGGTCGGCTTATTCGATGACGCCAACTTCGACGAACGAGCCGCCTTCGACGGTCATTTCGACGATGACGCCGTCAACATCGCCCGCATCATCAAAGTCCAGGTCGCCGCCGGCGCCCTGGTAGTCGATGTCGGTGCCGGCCGCGATCAGTTCCTTGGCCTTTTCCCATTCGCCCGGAAGGATGGTTTCGCCCGGAGCCGAGGAGACTTCGCGCAGGGCGGCGGAGAGGCCTTCCCGGTCAGCCGAGCCGTTCTTTTCGATGGCGAGGGCCAGAAGGAAGGCCGCATCGTAGGACTGGGGAGCGTAAACGTCGTTCGGGGTCAGCCCGGCGGCGGTGGCCAGATCGGCGTAAACCGTTGCGCTTTCGCCTTCGAACGCACCGGCGCGGGTGGCGATCATGCCTTCCACGCTGCCAGCATCGATACCGGTGAACAAGTCGTCGCCGACCATGCCGTCACCACCAACGTAGGTGACGAAGTTGCCCGATTCCAACGCCTGACGCAGCAGGGTCTGACCCGATGAATTGGCATAGGCGAGGACAACGAGGGTTTGGGCGCCCGAGGAGGCCAAATTGCCCAGCTCGGCGCGATAATCGGCCTTGCCGTCTTCATGGGCCAGGTTGGCTGCGATGGTGCCGCCCCCAGCTTCATAGGCCTCGGTGACAGCCGAAGCAAAGCCCGAACCATAGTCGTTGTTGACATAGGTCAGCGCAATTTCGGTGATGTCCTTGGACAAAAGCAGCTCGGCGAGCTTTTGGCCCTGGAAGGCATCGGAGGGGGTGGTGCGGAAGACAAGGTCGTTGTCTTCGAGCGTGGTCAGGGCCGGCGCAGTGGAGGCGGGCGAGATCATGACGACGCCACCGGGAATGGCGGCAGAATTGGCGCCACCTATGGTTTCACCGGTGCAAAGCCCGCCCACAATGGCGCTCACCTGGTCGGTGTTGACCAGACGGTCGGTCGCGTTGGCTGCGGCGGTCGCATCGCAGGCGCCGTCGGCCGAAACGATCGAGAACGTGCCGCCATCAAGTATGCCACCCTGATCGTTGACCTGCTGGACGGCCAGTTCGGCGCCGGCAAAGATCGGGGGCGCAAGGCTTTCAATGGGGCCAGTGAAGCCGCCCATAAAGCCGATCGTGACATCCTGTGCGACGGCGGGCGCCGCCATCGAAAGAACGCCTGCGGCGACCGCAAGGGTCAGAGATTTTTTGATATGACGCATGATATCCCTCAAGAGTTTGGTCGTGCCATGCCCCTCCCGTGCCGCATGGTGGTCAAAATCCCAGTGCGATCTTTTCGGTTCGGACAGCCCAACTGGAAAAAGGTCCACTCGCTGGACCCGCTCCAGACGGTACCATTGCACAGTTGCGTTTATGGAGTCATCAGGTTTTGGCACGAATTTTCTTGAGCCTACAGTTGCTTAACGGGTGGGCATTTGCCAGTTATGATCGTTGATCATTCAGGGAGGCAGGTGGCCGATGCGGATCAAGATGGCCCATGTCCTTGTGGCGGTGATCGGCTTTGTGCCGGCAACGGGGTATGGGCAGGTGCAAGTGCTCGATAGCTCGGGCGGAGCGGGCGAGGCAGCTCCTGCCAGCGCCGAATCCGCACCGCAACCGCCTTGCGGCAGCAGCGAGATCACCATTGCCGAAATGGGCTGGCCATCGGCGGCAATTCTGGCCAATATCCACGCGACGCTCTTGCGGGTCGAATATCAATGCGCAGTGCGGTTGGTGCCGGGGGAACCCGAAGCAACGCTGGCATCGATGGCGACCACGCAGCAACCGGCGGTGGCGCCCGAGTTGTGGGTCTCTCGACAGGCCGAGGTGTGGAACGGAGCCATGCAAGCGTCGAGTGCGCGGGCCGCGGCTTCCACCTTTACCGGTGGCGCGCTGGAGGCCTGGTTCGTACCCTCCTATGTTATGGAAAACAACAGCGGGCTGGCAGCCGCCGACGACATCATGGACCATTGGCAGGTGTTCGTTCCGGCAGGTGAAAGCCGGGCCGAACTTTATTCGTGTCCCGCCGACTGGGCTTGCGCGATCATCAACAGGAACATGGCCGCGGGGCTCGGGCTTGATGAACGATTCGATATCGTCGAGCCGCTCGACAGGTTCGCCATGGATGGGGCAATTACCGATGCGGTCAGCCAGCGCCAGCCGGTGCTGACCTATTACTGGCAACCCAACGCACTTATTGACCGGCTTGATCTCGTTCCGCTCGACATGGGCGGATTCGATGCGGGCAATGCCCAATGCATGGCCATTCGCGATTGCGTGCCATTCGGAGGATCGGGGTTTGCGCCCGACACCGTTGTGATTGCGGTGGCCGAATGGCTCTTTTCAGATACGCCCGATGTTGCCGATTATTTTGCGCGCGCCTCCATGCCGCTCGATGAAATGAACCGGCTTTTGGCCTGGCAAGCCGAGAACGATGCGAGTGCGGAAGCCGTGGCGCAGAATTTTCTGATCACTGGACGCGATGTATGGCAGGACTGGGTGGACGGGGCCGAATCGGAGGACGGTGCAACGGCGCCATAAGAAATCCCTAACCATGAGACCGGGTTTCAGAGCGTTGTCGCAGGACTGTCACATAATGGTCCGATGATGGTGGATTGCCGGAGTCTGTCAGTGGATTTCTGGCGCAAGTTATTGATTTCTTGGAAATATTTTTCGATATTCACCTTGCGTTAAAACGCGCTGCGTATGGTCGGGCCGAACAAGCGGTCGTGGCGTTGCATGCGTACAGAACTTTCCCTCACCAATATCTTGGCCGTCTATCGCGGAACTGCCTTTGCCGCAGGGGCGGCCGGCTGCCTTATCGTGTTCACGGCGCTTGAAGCGCTGATTGCCGGCTGGTTGGGCGCAAGGCACGCAGAAGTGGTTTTGCCGGTGGTGGCCATTGCCGGGCTGGCGCTCCTCGCGATCATCGTATGGGGCTATTTTTCGTTGCGCAGGGCGCTCAGCCTTGCCGAAACCCGGCGGCGCGATCTGCTGGCTTCTCTCAACCGTGACGCGCTCACCGGAGCGTTCAACCGCAAATATTTTCTCGACCGGCTGCGGGACATGGTGCGGGAGGCCGAGCGGATGCCGGTCGCCTATATCCAGATCGATATGGATCATCTCAAAGCCATCAACGACGGAACGGGGCATGCGGCAGGAGACCAGGCGCTGGTGCGGTTGGTGCGGACGCTCGAGGAATTGGTGCCCGGCGCGGTGATTGGCCGGTTGGGTGGGGACGAATTTGCCGTGGCACTGTCGGGGGTCAGTTCCAAGGCGGCGCTCAAACGGCTAGGAGACCGGGTGCTCGAAACGCTCGACCGTCCCGAACCTTTGGCTGGACGCGATGTGCGACTGTCGGCCACAATGGGAATTGCTACGGCACCCGGCGATGCGGGCGATGCGGACACGCTGATTTCAAAGGCCGACCTTGCCCTTTACAAGGGCAAGAATGGCGGACGCGGGCGGGTGATCGCCTTTGAACGCGAGTTGCTCAGCGAGGAGCGCTATCAGCGCTTTATCGAGCGAGAATTGCGGGCGGCGATCCTTATGGATGAGCTCGAAATCCACTATCAGCCGGTCTTTGGCCAGGATGGAAGACAGCGTTCTGTCGAGGCGCTGGTGCGCTGGCGGCATTCGGTGCGGGGGATGATTTCGCCCGGAGCGTTCGTTCCGATTGCCGAACAGTCCGATCTGATCGCCAAGCTCGGGCAATGGGTTCTGCGGCGGGTTTGTGCCGATGTCCCGCGGCTGCCCACGAAGGTGGTGGCGATCAATGTATCGGCTGCAGAACTGCGCCATCCCGATTATGCCGCGCGGTTTGCAGAGGAGATTGCTGCGGCAGGGCTGATGGGCGAGCGGTTCATTGTCGAGATTACCGAAACGGCGCCATTGCACAAGAATTCTGCCGAGCGAAAGAATCTCGAATTCCTGCGGGCGCTGGGCGTGCGCATAGCTGTCGATGATTTCGGGGCCGGGCATGCAAGCCTTGGTTATCTGCGCGATCTCTCTTTTGACATCCTGAAAATCGACAGGGCTTATGTCGCTGAAATCACTTCGCGGCCGGTGGATTCGATGATTGTTGAATCGATCTGCAAGATCGCCAAAGGGTTGGGGATCGAGGTGATTGCCGAGGGCGTGGAGACGCCCGAGCAGCATGCGGCGCTGGTTGAGTTGGGCTGCACGGGGTTCCAGGGCTTTCTTTTGGGCCGGCCACAACCGCTTAAAGCCAAGATCGAAGCCGAAGACGCGGCAATCAAAGCGGCCTGACCCTTGTGGGTTCTGTTGCGCACCGGTGGCCTTGATGGCTATAAGAGCGGTGAGTGGTAGGAACTTTTCGGCGTCAGGGAGACCGGGTTTTGGATATCAGAAAGATCAATGACCGCGTGAGCGTTTCGGGGCAGATCCTGCCGTCCGATGTCGAGACGATCAAGCAGGCGGGCTTTGTCTCGATCATCAACAACCGCCCCGATGATGAGGCACCGGACCAGCCGGCAGGTGCCGAAATCGCGACAGCTGCAAAGGCGGCTGGGCTTGGCTATTACGAAATTCCCATGGGCCGCGAGGGCGTGACCCCCGACATGGTGGCCGCCACCCGGCATGCGCTCGATGAGAGCGGCGGGCCGGTGTTTGCATTTTGCCGCTCCGGTACGCGCTCGACGACGCTGTGGGCGCTCAGCCAGGCGGGCACCGAAACATCGGACGCAATCATCGATGCCGCGGCCGGGGCCGGCTACGACATGAGTCATCTGGCCGCGCATCTGGATAAGCCGATTTCCTGACCGCCCGGTTGCCCAGGGCCCTTTCCCCGTTGGCACGGGGTTTCGTCCGGCCGTATGGCGGCCGGTTTTAGTGACGGCAACACGATCTGCGGGCGTGTGTTCCCATGCGCCCCGACACGCTCTAGCAGGGGGTTTCCCAGTCCATGGCCATCAAGAAGATTCTCGTCGCCAACCGCTCAGAGATCGCGATCCGGGTGTTCCGGGCCGCCAATGAGCTGGGGCTGAAAACGGTTGCTGTGTTTGCTGAAGAGGACAAGCTGGCGCTGCATCGGTTCAAGGCGGACGAGGCGTATCTGATCGGGCAGGGCAAGGGGCCGGTGGAAGCCTATCTGCAGATCGACGAATATATTCGCGTGGCCCGAATTTCGGGTGCCGATGCCATCCATCCCGGTTACGGGCTGTTGTCGGAAAGCCCTGAATTTGCCGATGCGTGCGAGGATGCAGGAATCATCTTTATCGGGCCGAAAGCCCAGACCATGCGCGATCTGGGCAACAAGGTCGCGGCACGCAATATGGCGATCAAGGCGGGCGTGCCGGTGGTCCCGGCCACAGACCCTTTGCCCGACGATCTTGATGAAGTGGCCAAAATGGCCGATGCGATCGGCTATCCGCTCATGCTCAAGGCGAGTTGGGGCGGCGGCGGACGCGGCATGCGACGCATCACCGACCCCAAGCAACTGCGGTCCGAAGTGTCCGAAGGCAAGCGTGAGGCCAAGGCGGCGTTCGGCAAGGACGAGATGTATCTCGAAAAGCTTGTTGAAAAGGCCCGGCACGTTGAGGTGCAACTGCTCGGCGACGATCACGGCAATCTGGTGCATCTGTTCGAGCGCGATTGTTCGGTACAGCGGCGCAACCAGAAAGTGGTTGAGCGCGCGCCGGCGCCGTACCTCTCGGAAGAGACCCGCAAGGCGCTGACAGATGCGGCGCTGAAGCTGGGCAATGAGGCGGGTTACCGCTGTGCGGGGACCGTCGAGTTCCTGATGGATGCCCAGACCGACGAGTTCTACTTCATCGAGGTCAATCCGCGCATTCAGGTCGAGCACACGGTGACCGAAGAGGTCACGGGCATCGATATCGTCAAGGCGCAGATCAGGGTTATGGACGGGGCGGTCATCGGGACGCCGCAATCGGGAGTGCCTGAACAAAAGGACATCGTTTTGCATGGCCATGCCCTGCAATGCCGGGTTACCACTGAAGACCCCGAAGAAAACTTCATCCCCGATTACGGGCGGATAACGGCCTATCGCGGGGCGACCGGGTTCGGCGTGCGGCTCGATGGCGGGACGGCCTATTCGGGCGCGATCATCACCCGGTTCTACGACCCGCTCTTGGAAAAGGTGACCTGCTGGGCGCCGACGCCTGAAGAAGCGATTGCGCGGATGGACCGGGCGCTGCGCGAATTCCGCATTCGCGGCGTGTCGACCAATCTTGCGTTCCTCGAAAACATCATTTCGCACCCCAAATTCCGCGACAACACCTATACAACGCGGTTTATCGACACGACGCCCGAGCTGTTCGATATCGAAAAGCGCAAGGATCGGGCGACCAAGCTTTTGACCTATATCGCCGATGTGACGGTCAACGGTCACCCCGAAGTGCGTGACCGGCCAAGGCCGCCAACCAATGCGGCGGCGCCGGTGATCCCGGAATATCCGCCGCTTTCCGTCGTCGAGGGCAGCCGGCAGATCCTCGAGCGCGATGGCGCCAAGGGGCTGGCTGACTGGATGAAGGCGCAAAATCGGGTGCTGTTCACCGACACGACGATGCGCGACGGGCACCAGAGCCTTCTGGCCACCCGCATGCGCACCTTCGACATGGAAAAGATCGCCAAGGCCTATAGTCGCGGCCTGCCTGACCTGTTTTCGCTCGAATGTTGGGGCGGGGCGACGTTTGACGTTTCCATGCGGTTTCTGAACGAGGATCCATGGGAGCGGCTGAAAAAGATTCGCGAGGGGGCGCCCAACATTCTGACCCAGATGCTGCTGCGCGGGGCGAATGGTGTCGGTTACACCAATTATCCCGACAATGTCGTGCAGTTCTTTGTCAAAAAGGCCGCTGAAGGTGGAATCGATATTTTTCGGGTGTTCGATTGCCTCAACTGGGTCGAGAACATGCGGGTCGCCATGGATGCGGTGATCGAGAGCGGCAAGGTCTGCGAGGGCGTCGTGTGCTACACCGGCGACATGCTCGACCCGGACCGGGCAAAATATGATCTGAAATACTATGTTGGGCTGGCCAAGGAACTCGAAGCTGCGGGCGCGCATGTGCTGGGCATCAAAGACATGGCCGGGGTGATGAAGGCGCCGGCGGCCAAAAAGCTGTTTGCGACGCTTAAAAGAGAGATCGGGTTACCGATTCATTTCCATACCCACGACACGTCGGGGGCTTCGGCGGCGACGGTGCTTGCGGCCTGTGAGGCCGGAGTGGACGCGGTCGATGCGGCGATGGATTCGTTTTCGGGCACGACGAGCCAGCCCACTCTTGGGTCTCTGGTCGCCGCGCTTGAAGGGACCGAGCGCGACGCGCAGCTTTCGCCGAAGGCGATAAGAGAAATCTCGTTTTACTGGGAAGCGGTGCGCACGCAGTATCGCGCCTTTGAGAGTGACTTGAAGGGCGGCGCTTCCGAGGTCTATCTGCACGAAATGCCGGGCGGGCAGTTCACCAATCTCAAGGAACAGGCCCGCTCGATGGGGCTGGAAACCCGCTGGCACGAAGTCGCCCAGACCTATGCAGACGTCAACCAGATGTTTGGTGATATCGTCAAGGTGACGCCAAGCTCCAAAGTGGTGGGCGATATGGCGCTGGCCATGGTGTCATCGGGTCTCAAGCGTGCCGACGTCGAGAGCCCTGAAAAGGATGTGTCGTTCCCCGATTCGGTGATCGGGTTTTTTGCCGGCGATCTGGGCCAGCCGACTGGCGGGTTTCCTGAGGCGCTGCAAAAAAAGGTTCTGAAGGGGAAGAAGGCCCTGACCGAGCGTCCCGGCAAGGGGCTGGCTCCGGCTGATCTCGAAGCAGAGCGCAAGAAGGCCGAGGAGGCCTCTGGCATGGAAATCGACGATTTCCGGCTTGCCTCGTATCTCATGTATCCGAAAGTCTTTGCCGAATTCGCCAAGGCCCAGGACCTTTACGGGCCGACCGAAGTGCTGCCCACGCCCGTCTATTTTTACGGACTTAATCCGGCCGACGAGATTATGGTCGATCTCGAAAAGGGCAAGACCATGGTGGTCCAGTTCCTCGGCCAGTCGGAAACCAATGAAAAGGGCATGGTGCGGGTGTTTTTCGACCTCAACGGTCAGCCTCGCGCCGTGGCCGTTCCTGACCGGCTCAAGGCCGGCGACATCGTTGCCCGCCCCAAGGCGACAACAGGCGATGTCAAACAGGTTGGCGCACCCATGCCGGGGGTTGTCTCATCGTTGGCCGTGCAAGCAGGCCAGAAGGTCGAGGCTGGCGATGTGCTGCTTTCGATCGAAGCCATGAAGATGGAAACCGCGCTGCACGCCGAGGCCGACGGGACCGTGGCCGAAGTTCTCGTCAAGCCCGGCGATCAGATCGATGCCAAGGACCTCTTGATCCGGCTGGACTAAAAAAGGACGGCGCGGAAAATCCGGGCCGTCCAAGGGGAGGAGATCAATCATAGAGCCCGGAATCCCCGGGAAGGACAGCCCGCACCAGAAAGGATGCGCGGGCCGTCAAACAGCTAGATCGTACCCATCAACATCAGGATGAGGATAACGACCAGAATGACACCGAGAATACCGGTCGGGCCGTAGCCCCAGGCGCGTGAATATCCCCAAGTGGGCAAAGCGCCGATCAAAAGCAAAATCAAAATGATAATCAGAATTGTCGAAAGGCCCATTTTTCAAATTCCCTCACAGTGACCATTATGGCCCGTAAAACTTTTGTGAGGGACAAATGGTTCCCGCGGACAGGCTATTTTACATACGGCGCGCCGTTCCATCAATGATCGGGCCGTCCCGGCGCGCGCGAACCGGTGCGGTTACCGGCAGGCGCGAAACGATCCAACTGACCAGGAGCGGCACCAGAATAATGTCGTCGACCCAACCGAGCAGCGGAATGAAATCCGTGATCAGATCGATGGGCCAGACCAGATAGGCCGCGGCCGCAAAGGTCGCGAACTTGAGATAGAGCGGGGTGCCCGGCGACCAGAAGGCCTTCCAGAGCAAAAGTGCTTCCTTGCGAAACCGCAGGAAGCGAGGCAGCAGGAGGGAAGCGAGGTTCTTTATCATGAGTTTTAGATAGGGATCGGCGAGCAGCGTTCAAGGCCGCTAAAGCATTTCAGCGCTTCTTGGAATCGCTTCAATTTCTCGCAGTCTTTATTGGTCGTGCTTCCGAACCGGATAAGTGGTGCTCACTTATCCTGGAAGCACTCCTGGTCGCACGGGTGTAACATTGCACTGGTCTTTGTGAAGGCTTATGTGTTCGACGAGAACAAAGAGTACGGGTCATGTCAGGTCCAGCGCAGCGCAAAACAACGGTCGGGGTCGATGTCGGCGGAGTGATGGTGGGAGGCGGCGGCCCCATTGTGGTCCAGTCGATGACCAATACCGACACCGCCGATATCGATGCAACAGTGCGTCAGGTCGCGGCGCTGGCGAGGGCCGGTTCGGAGATTGTCCGCATTACCGTGGACCGGGACGAGGCCGCCGCTGCGGTGCCTCATATCCGCGACCGGCTTATGGTGCGCGGTGTCAACGTGCCGCTGGTGGGCGATTTCCACTATATCGGGCACAAGCTGCTGTCCGACCATCCCGCGTGTGCGGAGGCTTTGGCCAAGTACCGGGTCAATCCGGGCAATGTTGGCTTCAAGGACAAGCGCGACAAGCAATTCTCCCAGATGATCGAGATCGCCAACCGGTACGACAAGCCGGTGCGGATCGGGGTCAATTGGGGCTCGCTCGATCAGGAATTGCTGACCGTTCTGATGGATGAAAACGCGGGCCGGACCGATCCCTGGAGCGCAGCGCATGTTCAGCGCGAAGCCATCATCCGCTCGGCGATCCTTTCGGCCGAGCGGGCCGAAGAGCTGGGCATGGGACGCGACAAGATCATCCTGTCGACCAAGGTGTCGGACGTCCAGCAGCTGATTTCGGTCTATCAGGAACTGGCGGTGCGTTGCGATTACGCGCTGCATCTGGGACTAACCGAAGCGGGAATGGGGTCCAAGGGGATCGTCGCCTCCTCGGCGGCGCTGGGCATCCTGCTGCAGCAGGGTATTGGCGATACGATCCGCATTTCGCTGACCCCCGAACCGGACGGCGACCGGACGCTTGAGGTCAAGGTGGCGCAGGAATTGCTCCAGACAATGGGGTTTCGTCAGTTCGTGCCTGTGGTAGCGGCTTGCCCCGGTTGCGGCCGGACGACGTCGACGACGTTTCAGACTTTGGCAAAAGATATCCAGGACCATCTCTCAACCTCAATGCCTGAATGGCGGGAGAAATATCCTGGCGTTGAGGCCATGAGCGTTGCGGTGATGGGGTGCATCGTCAACGGGCCGGGGGAATCCAAGCACGCCGATATCGGCATTTCGCTGCCCGGCACCGGGGAAACGCCATCGGCGCCTGTGTTTATAGAGGGCCAGAAGGTGACGACGCTCAAGGGCGCCGATGTTGCCGACCAGTTCAAGCGCATGGTTGCCGATTATATTGAAAACCGGTTCGGGGCAGGGCGGGCCAAGCCAGCGGCGGAATGAGCTCTGTTCTCCTTGATAGCATTGTAACGCTTGATTCGCGGGTTTTGGCTGATCACACGACAGAAGCGGGCGACGCGTTTGATGTTGCGGATTATCGGCAAAAGGTTGCGGCATCGCTCGAAAAATCCCAACTGATCTGCGTCGAGCGGAATGGCCGGCATGTGGCTCATACCTATTTCTGGCCGCTGGCGGAGGGGCGCTGGTTTGTCGGTGCGTTCAGTGTCGATCCGGCGCATCGCAACGCATCGGTTCTGGCCGAAATCGGGCGGCGGATGGCGGCTATCATGGAAGACAAGGGTATCGAGACGCTCGAAAGCCATGTCTATCGCACCAATACATTGTCATTGGCGTTCCATGAAAAGCTTGGGTTTGAGCGGTTCATGGAAAACGAAAAGGGGTTCGCCCTTCGTATCGAGCGGGCGCGCATTGCGGGATCGGCGCTCGGCAGGCGTTTGGGCCGGCGGCGATGAGCACGATTACCATTCGCCCGGCGCTGGCGGGAGACGCCGAAGAGGCGGCTGTGCTGCTGCGGCGCTCGATTGTCGAGCTTTGCGTACCCGACCATGGCAATGATGCCGAGCGGCTGGAGCACTGGCTTTCCAACAAGACGCCCGAGCACTTTTTGAAGTGGATCGATGATCCGCTCAATACGATTTTTGTGGCTTTCGCCAATGGCCACATGGCCAGCGCCGGAGGGGTTCGGGAGAGGGAGGGGATCGTCCTCAACTATGTGCATCCCGAGAGTCGGTTCATGGGCGTATCGGGGGCGATGATGGTTCATCTCGAACAGATGTTGAGCGCGCGGGGGGAGTCAGTGGCCTATCTGTTCAGCACGATAACCGCGCGGCGGTTCTATGAGGCGAGAGGGTACCGCGAACGCGATCTCTTGCCTGAACAGCGACCGGCTTACGGAATTGCCATGGAAAAGCGGCTTTAGTGACTGCGGTCGGCGAAATGCCGAATGAGCGACCGGAGGCGATCTGCGCTTGGGCCGAAATTCTCCAGCGCATCGAGACCGTTTGCTACGGCATCGTCCAAGACCTTCCGGGCGGCATCAAGGCCGCTGCGGGCAATGATCGTCGATTTGTTTTGCGCCACATCCTTGCCGGCGGTCTTGCCCAGCGCATCGGAGGTGGCGGTGACATCGAGGATGTCATCTGCGATCTGGAAGGCGAGCCCGGCGGCGGTCCCGAAGCGGATCAGTTCGGCTCGCTGGGTGGAGTTGGCATTGCCGAGAATGGCGCCCATTTCAACGCCCACCCGGATCAGGGCGCCGGTTTTTTTGGCCTGCATCGTGAAAATCGCGTCTTCGTCGAGCGGGTTTGTTTCGCCTTCGATATCGAGGACCTGTCCACCCACCATGCCGGCGGATCCGGCTGCATGGGCGAGGGTCAGAACCAGTTCGGCGCGGATGGCTGGATCGGGATGGCTGCGCGGATCGGACAAGAGCGCAAAAGCTTCGGTCAGAAGCGCGTCGCCGGCCAGGATGGCGAGAGCCGGATCGAAGGCTTTCCAGACGGTGGGTTTGCCGCGGCGGAGTTCGTCATGGTCCATGTCGGGCAGATCGTCATGGACGAGGGAATAACAATGGATCATTTCGAGTGCGGCGCCCACAGCGAGGCTTTTTTCGTGCGGCACGTCAAACAGCGAAGCGGAAAGGCGCACGAGGAAGGGGCGCAGGCGCTTGCCGCCGCCCAGCGTACCGTGCGCGATGGCGGCCAAGAGGCGCTCGGGGGCGTCGAGCGTTGCAATATGGGCGGCCAGAAACGCTTCGGTCTGGGTGGCGCAATCGGCAAGCTGGGAATCGAATTGATCTTCGGTCATGGCAAGATTTGCTAAAGCCTCCGTGTCCATTCTACAAGCGCGCTCGTTTGCGACTGAACCGGGAGGCGACATTTGGCCAGACGGCGGAAAAGGCGGGGCTGGAAATCCTGGGTGGCGGTGCCGCTGGTGCTGGCCGCGGCGCTGGTGGCCATTCCGCTGGTGCTGGTGCCACTCTATTGGGTGGTGCCGCCGGTTTCCACGCTGATGATCGGCCGATATGTCACCGGCCAGCCCGTGACGCGCATATGGCGCGATCTCGACGAGATTTCCGACAGGCTCAAAACGTCGGTGGTCCTCTCTGAAGACTGGCAGTTCTGCACTCATCACGGGGTCAATGTCGCAGCACTGCGAACCGAGATCGACAAATTTCTGGCTGGACGCGAGGCCCGGGGGGCGTCGACCATCACCATGCAGGTGGCGCGGAACCTGTTTCTGACCAATTCGCGCTCTGTGGTGCGCAAAGCGCTCGAGGTGCCGCTGGCCATGTACATCGATCTTGTGTTGCCCAAGCAGCGGATCATGGAGATCTATCTCAATATCGCAGAATGGGGCCCCAACGGGGAGTTCGGCGTGGAGGCAGGAGCGCAGGCGGCGTTTGGGACAAGCGCTGAAAGTTTTTCATGGCAGCGCGCCACGCTACTTGTGGTGACGCTGCCCAATCCACATGTGCGGCGGCCCGGCAACCCGACGTCGGGGCTGGTTCGGACGGCCGGAATTGTCGAAGTGAGAGTGCAGCGGTTTTCATCGCAGGCCGAGTGTCTGTTCGACGGGGCACCGGCGCTATGAAAGCGTGCGATTTTCCTGACCGACAGACTAGCCAAGGCCCCGGTGATCCTGTATAGAGCGCCACGATCCCAATAGGGTAAAACGGTTTTGGCGTGGCCGGCGCGGCAGAGTTCTATTGCCTGAGCAGGGCACGCAGCATGAAAATGGAGTAGTCAAATGGCAGTCCCCAAAAGGAAGACGACGCCGATGAAGCGCGGGTTCCGCCGTTCGGCCGATGCGCTCAAGGGCGCAGCTTATGTTGAAGACAAGGACAGCGGCGAGCTTCGCCGTCCGCACCATGTCGATCTGAAGTCCGGCATGTATCGCGGCCGTCAGATTCTTGAGCCCAAGGGCAACTGATTGCTTAAAGCTCTGGTGCTTTAGACCAAAGCGCCATTGACGGGTTCGCCCGTCCAGAATACGGCCAGTCCTTGAAACAGGGACTGGCCTTTTTATTGGCCAGTACCCAGCCACTGGAGGATTGTGATGAGCACGCGGACTGAAACCGACTCTATGGGCCCTATCGAGGTTCCAAACGAGAAATATTACGGGGCACAGACCGCACGCTCGCTGATGAATTTCGATATCGGCGGCGAAAAGATGCCGCTCGAAATCGTCCATGCCTTCGGAACTCTGAAAAAGGCTGCGGCGGTCACCAATACAAAACTCGGGCTTATGGACGAAACGACCCGCGACCTCGTGGTCGCGGCGGCCGATGAGGTGATCTCCGGTAAGCTCGACGATCATTTTCCGCTGGTTGTCTGGCAGACCGGGTCCGGCACCCAATCGAACATGAACGTCAACGAGGTGATTTCCAACCGCGCCATCGAAATGGCCGGCGGGGAGATGGGCAGCAAGAAGCCCGTGCACCCCAATGACCATGTTAATATGAGCCAAAGCTCCAACGACACCTATCCCACCGCCATGCATATCGCGGCGGTGACCATTGTCGAGGACAAGCTGTTCGCCAAGGTCAAGCTGCTGCGCGACACGCTGGCGAAAAAGTCCGAGGAGTTCATGGACGTGGTCAAGATCGGCCGCACCCATCTTCAGGATGCGACGCCTCTGACGCTGGGGCAGGAAATTTCGGGCTGGGTGGCGCAGATCGACCTGGCGCTCAAGGCCATTGAGGCGAGCTTGCCGCAATTGCGCGAACTGGCGCTGGGGGGAACAGCTGTGGGGACGGGGCTTAACACCCACCCCGACTATGCGCGCATGGTGGCCGAGGAAATTTCGACTCTTTCGGGGCATCAGTTTGTGACGGCGCCCAACAAGTTTGCGGTGCTGGCCGGGCACGATGCGTTCGTCGGGGCTTCGGGTGCATTAAAGCAACTGGCGGTTGCGTTCATGAAAATCGCCAATGATGTGCGCTGGCTGGCCTCTGGGCCGCGCTCGGGACTGGGTGAGATCACCATTCCCGAAAACGAGCCCGGCTCCTCGATCATGCCGGGCAAGGTCAACCCGACTCAGTCTGAAGCCATGACCATGGTCGTGGCGCAGGTGATGGGCAATGACGCCACCATTGGGTTTGCGGCGAGCCAGGGCAATTTCGAGCTCAATGTCTATAAGCCGGTCATCGCGTTCAACTTCATCCAGTCAGTGAGGCTTTTGGCCGACGCGGCCAAATCGTTCAACGACAATTGCGCCATCGGCATTGAGCCGGACCGCAAGAAGATCAACGAGCATTTGAACAATTCGTTGATGCTGGTGACCGCACTCAATCGCAAGATTGGTTACGACAACGCGGCTAAGATCGCCAAAACGGCGCACAAGAACGGCACGACCTTGCGCGAGGAAGCCATTGCGCTGGGGCTTTTGAGCGGTGACGAGTTCGACGCCGAGGTGCGGCCCGAGCAGATGGTCGGGCCGATCACCATCAAGAAGTAACGTAGGGCCGGTCGGTGACCGGCCTTTTTTCTGGCCAAAATCGGGGTTTTGAGGCAGGGTCGCACCCATGAGACCACCTGCCCGACGGAACCCATCGATGTTTATGCCGCCGCTCCTGGCACTGCCCCTGATCGTTTACAATGTGATGGCGCTGTTCGGCTTTGCCGACGGTGCGGCCTGGATGTCGCCGCTCGCGACCATTTCCATGGTCTCAGGCGGCGTATGGGCGTTGAGCGTGGGGGACGTCTTCGTGCTTGTTTCGCTGGTGCTGCTGTTTGGCGAAATTCTCAAATCGACACGGTTCGGCAATGCCTCGGTGGTCGATCACATGCTTTCGACTGCAGTGTTTGTGATCTGTCTCGTGGAATTTCTGCTGGTGGGCTACGCCGCGACGTCGGTGTTTTTCATCCTGATGGTCATGGCGCTGATCGACGTGATCGCCGGATTTACCGTTTCCATCCGTGCCGCAGCGCGGGACGTGCAGTTTGGCGGGACCGAATAGGTCAGGCCGAAACCGATTTGCGGTAGCCCATGGGTAAGCGTTTGAGATCGCTTGTTTCGATGGCGCGATAGAACTGGCTGGCGCGCGATTCGCGTGAAGGCGAGGCCGGTGTACTGGCGCGGGCGGAGTCGATCAATTGGGCGAGAAAAGCCGCCTGCGGCGCCGAGCCGGCAAGGGACGGTCTGGCGCGCGGCACGGAAAGGCTGACCGGGAGGCGGTGTCCCGAAATCGTCCGTTTCTCTGGCTTGCTCGTATCCACTTGCGCGGTTCCGTTTCAAAGTGGGACATGTGTCCCGTTCTGGCACGCATCGAGTGCCCTGCTCCCCCAGAAGTCGCAATCGCCGTGCCAGTTGGCAATGTTTCGTTAACATTTGCCACAGGCAATCGAGCGCATGGTTAACGTGGCGGAGGGACTTTGGTTCGGGCAGGAGAGAGCACGGTTAACGACGCGGTAAGGGAAGCGCCGCAATTTCGCGGCTTTGTTGCGCTTTTAGGGCGTCAAGATATTTTATTGGACCAGACCCGAGAGGCCGAACCTATGACCCTTGAGCTCGCCCCTACCCGACTGAGCGCGATTGCGCTTGCCCTTTTCTGCGTCGGCGGGCTTGCCGCCTGCTCAGGGGCGCCGTCTTCGACAGGTGGTGGGCTGGCGCCGGGCCTTGTCGGTCAGATCAATGTGCCGGGCGCTCAGATGGATCGGCAGGCGGCGCTGGGGATCATCAACCAGTACCGCGCGGTGCGCGGGGCCGCGCCGCTGAGCGCCGATCCGGCACTCGATGCGCAGGCTCAGAGTGTTGCAGCGCAATATGCGAGCACGGGTAACCCGCCAACTCGTCCGGCAGGCACAACCAATATGCGGCTTTCTGCGGGCTATACCAATTTTGCCGAGACGTTTTCGGGGTGGCGCAACAGTCCAGCCGATGCCGATGTTCTGGCGCAGGGCGATGCGCGGCGCGCCGGGTTCGCTGCCGTGTACGAGCCGAATTCGGCCTACGGCGCGCATTGGGTGATGCTGTTGGCTCGGTAGGGGCTAAGCCTCTTCCAGCAGGCGCTTGCGCAGTTCGGCGCGGGGACAGATGAGTTTGTGCTCGAGACTGTCGTAATCGACGCGGGTCAGAAATTCGATGGCAAAGCCGGGGTCGAGCATGCGCACGACGCGCCCGACCACGGTACCCAGCGCCATCGGCATACCGATTTCGACACCGAGATCGGCAGAGATGGCGGCTCCGGTCATCGAAATATCGATCACGAAACAATCGATCATCGTTCCATCGGCCAGAATGATGGTTGACTGGGGGTCCTTGGGCGTGACGCGCCGGTAGCGGCGGTTCTCGGAAACCTCGTAATTCTTGTGCTGCTCAAGCCATTGGACGTGCGAGGCGAGGCGCTCGCGTTCCTCATCGGTCATATCGAGCGACATTGTAAAGCCAAAGCCCATGGGGCGGGCGATCTGGCCGCGCAGCACACCGAACTCCTCGAAATGGGCCGTCACCCAATCCCCCACATCGCCGCCGATCGGGGCGGCAACGGACATGGTCATTGGTGAAATCCGTTGCACGCGACAAGCGAAATAGGATTTCTTATCATTTGTGCTGGGCCACTTTTCGAGGTGGTATCGTCCCGGCATATTGGTCATAAGCCGAAGGCGGTCATCCAACCGGGGCCGGCTCGTGCGGGCGTCGGCCCGTTTCACCTGTGTCATCGCAATGCTCCCCCAAGAGGGAAATACCTTACAGTATTAATCCTTAATAAACATTGACGTTTGTAATTGACGGGTTCTTGGGGTGTAGCCGCTTTGCCCGTGTACTCGTTTCTCGGTGAATAAAGATATGGGCGATACTGTTGTCGATGCGCGTGGACTCAAATGTCCGCTGCCCGTCCTCAAGCTCGAAAAGGCGCTGGCGCGCGCCAAAGCGGGCGAGACGATTGTGGTGCTGGCGACCGATCCCATCGCGCGGATCGATATCGCCCTCTATTGCCATCAGGAGGGACACGCACTCGATACGCGCGACGAGGGTAAAGCCGTCCGGTTTACTGTGATCAAGTCCCCAATTGCGGGGTGAAGCCTCAGGGATTGGGCGTCAGTGACACGATCGAGGAATCGCCAAAGCCGGCCGAAAGGTTCTGATTGGCAGGACTTCCAGCTGCGATGTCAGGTATTCCCGGTCGGGGGCGGGGCAGAGGCACGTCGGCCAGCCGGCCAAGCGTTGCAATGGTGTGAGTGGGCGGAACTATGGTGTCGTTGAGATAGGAAATCTGGCCATCAAGGCCGGCAGAAAAAATCTCGGCACGTTCCTCGGTGTACTGCGAAGCATTGGTGCCGCAGATATCAGTGCGCATGTCGACGGGCAAAAGACCGGGCTGGTTGACGACGGCGTTAACGGTGCGGCCCGTGCCGCGATAGCCACCGGCAAAGCCCGAAAACAGCATCTGGGCGGTCATCTCGCCACGTTCGCGTGAAGAACTGGCCCCCAAGGTTATGGCCATCAATTGCCGCCCGCCGCGGGTTACGGTGGCCACTATATTGAGCCCGGACGCGCAGACATAGCCGGTCTTCATCCCATCGGTGCCGGAAAAGCCGGTCAGAAGCTCGTTGTTGGACTGCGACCGTGAATCGCCGAGCGCCACGGTGCGGGTGGAAAACAGTGCATCATACTGGGGGAAACGCGCCCTGATGGTCAGCGCGATCATGGCGATGTCACGCGCGGTGGTTACCTGGGCTGGGTCGTGCAGGCCGTGGGGATTGACGAAATGGGTGCCAGTCAGCCCCATAATCGCTGCGCGGGCGTTCATCATGTCAACGAAGGCTGGCTCGCTGCCAGCGATGGTTTCGCCAATGGCGACGGCGATGTCATTGGCTGATTTTACAACCAGGATATAGAGCGCATCCTCGAGCGTGATTGCGGTCCCCTCGGGCAGGCCCAGCTTTGAGGGCGCCGCCGAAAGCGCGTTTGCCGAGGTTATGACGGGCGTGGACAGCGAAGCCTGTCCGGTCTCGATGGCCTCGAACGCGATAAGCGCTGTCATCAGCTTGGTCAGGGAGGCAGGATGCCAAGGAATGCCGGCCTCGTTTTCGTACAGCACCTCATTGGTGCGCATATCTATGAGCAATTGCGGCAGCGCGAGTGCTGAAGACAGGGTGGCAGCAAGGATGCCGAGAACCAGGACGCAAATGGACAGCAACCGCTGGACAGACTGCACCGCGCTCACTCCGTTACCGTTTCGTTAATCATCGGGCCGATCCATAACAGGGCAAATTTGGCCAAACAATGCCCGCAAGCCTTCTTTGGGCAATTTGGCCGGGGCAAGGCTTTTGGGTCAAGGGTTCCCATTGGTAACCAAGAGGAATATATGTAACCTAATTCAATCTCAGAGGTATGCTGCAATGGCCGGTATCGAGCCTGATGAAGCAACGGTTTGCACGGCGATGGGCGATATACTCAACCGGATTGGCGACAAGTGGAGCGTCATGGTGGTGGGTAGGCTCAAGGGCGGCACCATGCGCTTTTCCGAACTGCGTAGGGCCATTGACGGGGTATCCCAGCGCATGCTCACGCTTACCCTCCGCAATCTTGAACGTGACGGGCTTGTGACGCGCACCGTCTATGCGGAAATTCCACCCCGGGTGGAATATACGTTGACCGAAATGGGTCGTACGCTGACGGGGCCGATTGGGGCGCTTTGGGACTGGGCGGCAGAACATCAGGATCAAGTGGCGCGGGCGCGTATCCATTATGATCGCGCCCAAGATGGGGCCGCCATACAGCCCGAGCGCCGGCGGGCCTGATCCTTGCTCATTGTGCGACTGCGATGTGCAGATGGTCCTGGTGCAGCCCGTCGGTGAATGATTTGCCGCCGACGCCGTCAAGGGCCCAGGGTGAGCCGATCTGACGGATTTCGGGCTGCTGGTAGAGCCACTGCACCGTCTGATGGACCGCCGATCCGTCCGCTCTGCCGTCGATGACCAGAGTGTCGCCGAGCCTGTATATATCGACGGCCCGCCCCCTTGTGTGATCGGATTGCCGGTCGGTCCCGAACACCTCATAGGGATGGCCCTGCGAAAGTGTAACCACGCCGAAAGGGAACCGTTCGGCAAGGCGCGCCATGACGGCGAGCAGGTTCTGGGAAATACTGCCTGACAGAATGTCCCAACGGGCCGAATCCGGCATTTCGATCCGAGGATCGTTGAGAACTGCGAGAGCCTGAGGCGAGGGCGGGGCGGGCTCAGTAATCAGCGTGCCGCCGATGGAAGCGAGATCGGCAAAGCGCCAAATCCCATCGGACAGCGCCAATCTGACATCAAGGGTTCGTATGAACACCCGAATGTCCTCGGATGTGCCAACCATCTGTTCGACGACCACCATGACCGAGGCGGAGTTGGCGCCCAGACCACCGAGCTGGGGATAGATGATCCGTCCCTTCGACCACGCCCCGGGGATGTGGAATGTGGCCGCCAGTTCCTTTGCTTCGGAACCCGCGAAGTCGAGCCGTCGAGCGATCTGTTCAGCGGTTTCTGTTTGGGAGTAAGTGGTCAGCGCCAGCGCAACCTGGCTCGCCAGACGCTTGGCGTTGGGATGGGTCTCGTTTTGGGAAAGTGGTTCGGCTCCGTTCTGATGGGTGGCCGGGTTGACGATATCAGGGGCGTTGGGGACGGGTGGAAGCTGGGCCCAGCCGTTTTGGATAAGCGCGCACAACAGTGTAAGCGACCCGACCGCCATCCCTATCCTCATAAGCGCCTTCCTCATCAAATATCAGCCTGTATTCCCTCAGCGTGGCGCCGTCCTGGCTCTTATGCTGTCCAACCAGCCGGCAGCCCAGTCTTTCAAAAAACGGTGTGCCCAGTCCACCCTCCTCGGTGACCAACAGAGCCCGATGGATTCCCAGCAAGGTTGCGTGGCTGGCGAAGCCCTGGATCAGCCGGCGTCCAACGCCGCGGCGGCGCGCATTGACGTCGGTCACGATATGGCTCAGCACAGAAACCGGTCGCGAGGTGGCTTTGGGTCCGCTCGAACCCGATGGGGTGAGCCCCACGTGGCGGGCGATGCCCTTGGCGTAACGTCCGGCGCGGGTGCAGGCAAAATCGAGAGCGACCTGAGGGCGGGTGAGCATGGCACTGCATCCAGCCAGCGCGAGTTTCGAGCCGAAATTACGGGTAACCCAGCGGTAGTGTTCGGCATTCGAAGTGGTGCCGAACAGGGCCCCCACTACAGTGCCCTCGTCGCGGGCCACCAGCGCGATTCCATAGGGCGAACTGGCGAAACTTTGCTGATAGAGGCCAAGGAAATGCCGGCCGAGCTTGGGAAAAAGCCCAAGACGCAGATTGTCGCGATGCAGGCTGGCTGTAACAGGGATATCGGCTTGATTGAGCGGTTCGATGGACAGCATGGCCGCAATCCTTGGGGCGCGTTAACTTTGATGGACAAAAGGTTAATGCAAAAGCCCTTCCGCCGTTCCTCGATTGCTCTCGAAATACATTTCGTATTGGGTAGGGCAGTTTTGTTGAACTGGCAGATTTTGCGATGGGTAAGGAAATTGAACTCAAGCTGCAGATCGCGCCCGGGGCTGCGGGGCCGGTTCTCCAGTGGGCGGAGGTGCATGGAGAGTTGGGGCGGCGGGATTTGCGCTCGGTCTATTTCGACACACCCGGTCGCTCACTGGCTATGGCGGGGCTCTCGCTGAGGACGCGCTTTGACGGGGCGCAATACGTCCAGACCGTGAAAGCCACGCAAGGCAAGGCTGCGGGGCTGTTCGCGCGTAATGAGTGGGAAAAGCCGGTGCCGTCCGAGCAGCCTGAACCGGGTTCGGATACGCCGTTGGCCGGGCTGCCACCCCAAACGCTGGACGCGCTGGCGCCGCTGTTTTCGCTCGAGGTGGAGCGACGGAGCCTCGACATTGCGCGCCAAGACGGCGTCGTTGAACTCGCGATAGATACCGCAATTGTTGTAGCCGACGACCGACAAAGCGATTTCTGCGAGATCGAACTCGAACTGAAATCGGGTGGGGCCCATGTGCTGTTCGAGCTG
Organism: uncultured Pelagibacterium sp.; assembly: GCF_963972885.1. Classification (NCBI taxonomy): domain Bacteria; kingdom Pseudomonadati; phylum Pseudomonadota; class Alphaproteobacteria; order Hyphomicrobiales; family Devosiaceae; genus Pelagibacterium; species uncultured Pelagibacterium sp. Next base: position 31,401 of record NZ_CAXAXY010000016.1, read on the forward strand.
GCGCGGGAACTGGACGCGCTGGCCAGTGTGCGGCTCGGGGTGATGACCAAATCGGAACGCGGCAACCGGTTGCTCGACGCGGTGGCCGAGAGTGTCAAGGCCGAGTTCATACCGCTTTCAGCCGACCAGAAGGTCTCGGACGGGTTTTCGGTGATTGCCGCTGCGTGCATGCGGCAATATCGGCTGAACGAGGATATCCTGGTGCGGCGGCGTTCGCCCGAAGCTTTGCATCAGGCGCGAGTGGGCCTGCGGCGGCTGCGTTCGGCGCTCACGCTGTTCAAGCCGGCGGTCGAGGACGGGCGGTACGTCCATTTTCGGGACGAACTCAAATGGCTGGCGCAGGAATTGGGCGATGTGCGCGATCTCGACGTGCTCTACGGTCGTGCGCAATCGAGTGAGTTGCGGATCGCCATCGGTAGGTTGCGTGAAGAGGCCCAGGATGGGCTCGAGGCGATACTGGGGTCGGCGCGGGCCCGAGCGTTGATGGTGGACCTCGCCGAGTGGATCGCCGTGGGAGCGTGGCGAGACGATGGCGATGGGTCACATGAAGGCGTGCTCGGCGAATTTGCCGCTCAGGCGCTGGAGAAAGCTTTCAGTAAGTTCAAAAAGCGCAGCGACGGGCTGGCTGGGCTCGGCGATGAGGATCGGCACGAGGTGCGCAAGCTGGCCAAGAAGCTGCGCTATGGAGCCGAGTTTTTTGCCGGACTCTATACCGGCAAAAAGCCCGCCAAGCGACATGGCCGATTCATCGACGGGCTGCAGGCGGTTCAGGACAAGCTGGGCACGCTCAACGATCTTGCGGCGGCGCCGGATCTTCTGGCAAGCAACGGATTGGACGGTACCGAGGGGGCGGAAGGAGTGTTGTCGGGCGCCGACACGACCGAAACGCTTGAAAGCGCTGAGGCGGCGCGTGACAGCTTGATTGGTCTCAAGCCCTTCTGGCACTAGGGAATTTTCGCGTTCGCCGGTGCGATTGAGGCGGCGCCAGCGGACTGCCTATAAAGCCAAAGATAATGGTGCGGGTGGCCGGAATCGAACCGGCACTCCTTTCGGAACTGGATTTTGAGTCCAGCGCGTCTACCAATTCCACCACACCCGCAGCAGATTTGTCGCGGCGGACTATAGGCAAACAGTGCGCCGCGTCAATTGCCCCGGGCCGGCCTTTTTGCGTTCCGTTGTGATTTTGATGCCGGAACGACCGATCAGCGCGCTGGCCCGCGCGGTGCGATAAGAGCGCTTTGGCGCTTTTTGAACCTTTTGCCGATAGGGATAGTGAAGTGCTCGCGGGCTGCGCCGTAAATCCGGCGTGATCGTGATTGAAAAGTTAGTGCGGATGGAGCATGGCTTGCCGGCCCGCCCGCCAGTTGGGGACGACTATATATGCTGCGCCGCCTTTATGACTGGGCCATGAGAATGGCCGCGAGCCGACAGGCTCCCTATGCCCTGGCCGGGGTGAGTTTCGCCGAAAGCTCGTTTTTTCCGCTGCCGCCCGATGTGATGCTGATCCCCATGGTGGTGGCAGACCGCAAGTCGGCTTGGTGGAATGCCACGATCTGCACGATCGCCTCGGTGCTGGGGGGGATATTCGGGTATGTGATCGGCGCGTTCCTGTTCGAGCCGCTGGCGCGGCCGATCATCGATTTCTACCACTACGGACCGGCGTTCGAGCAGCTCCAGCAATGGTTTGCCGATTACGGGTTGCTGATCGTCTTTGTCGCCGGGTTCACGCCGGTTCCCTATAAGGTGTTTACCATAGCGTCCGGCTTTGCCGGGCTGTCGCTTCCGGTCTTCGTTCTCGGTTCGATTATCTCGCGCGGTGCGCGGTTCTTTCTCGTGGCGACGCTGCTCTATTTCTTCGGCCCACCGATCCGCGATTTTATCGAAAAACGGCTCGGTCTGGTCACAATGGTGTTTACCGTATTGTTGATCGGCGGGTTCGTCGCCATCCGCTATCTGAGCTAGGATTTTCGCCTCATGTCGCAGACTTCTCCACTTTCACCGGCATCGGATCGGGTCAAGGCCGGCGCGGCATTCGTTCTGGGGCTTGCCGCCATTCTCGGAGCGTTGGCGTTCCAGTTCATCGGCGGGCTCTATCCGTGCGAATTGTGCCTGACCCAGCGCTGGCCCTATTATATCGGCCTGCCGCTACTGGCCCTGGCGCTGATCGTTTGGAGAAAGCTTCCGACGCCATTCCGGGTGGGACTGATGGGCGTGGTTGCCGGCTTGTTTGCCTGGGGCGCCTGGGTGGGGGGCTATCACGCAGGTGTGGAATGGGGCTGGTGGCCCGGTCCGCAGAGCTGTACCGGGGTCGGCGACGACGCTGTCAGCCTCGATATGCTTTCGGACATGAGCGATGTGCGCATTGTGCCGTGCGACGCCATTCAGTGGGAGATGGCCGGCATCTCGCTGGCCGGGTTTAACGCACTGATATCGGCAGCCATCGTGGTGTTGCTGGTACTCGCCATCATTGGACAGTTGCGCCGCAAAGCGTAAGCCGGCCTACGGCTCGAGTTCGATATCCCAATAGAGATAATCGAGCCAGCTATCGTGGAGATAGTTGGGTGGGAAAGCCCGGCCGTTATTGTGCAGATCGTGCACTGTGGGCTGGAAGGGCTTCTGGCGCGGGATCATGCCGATTTCGCGCGGGGTGCGATTGGCCTTGCGCAAATTGCAGGGCGAGCAGGCGGCAACGATGTTTTCCCAGGTCGTGCGGCCACCCTTTGAGCGCGGCAGGACGTGATCGAAGGTCAGATCGTGGCGCGAGCCGCAATACTGGCACTGGAAACGATCTCGCAGGAAAACGTTGAAGCGGGTAAAGGCGGGGTATTTGGCGGGCTGGACATAGTCTTTGAGCGAAATGACGCTCGGCAGGCGCATCTCGAAGCTCGGACTTCGGACCACCTTGTCGTATTCGGAGACAATATGAACGCGGTCCAGGCAAACGGCCTTTATTGCGTCCTGCCAGTTCCAAAGGGACAATGGATAATAGCTGAGCGGCCTGAAATCGGCGTTCAGGACAAGAGCGGGACAGGCCTGAGGTGACACGTGGATTGTCACAAAATCCTCCGGGGCATGGACTTAACCTCCCCGCAACGCTTCCAATCCTGAATGCGCTCTGACCGCTGCCGGAAGCGCTCCGGCGATTCCATCGCTATACTCTACGCCTCTTGTGACAGAGCTGTGAAGAACTTTGTTGAAAAGCTGCGGGGAATCCAACCTGCTAGAGGATTTCGCGTAGGAAGACGGTGGCCGTATCGAGCCCGTCCTGGGCAATGGTGTGTCCCGAGCCTTGGGAAATATGGAGCTTTGCATCAATGCCGAGATCGAGGAGTCTGGGCAGTGCGGTTTGGCTTCCGATGACCGGAACGACCTCGTCCATATCGCCATGGATAAGCAGCACGGGAGGCTTGGAGGCGATTTCGGCATCGAGCTTTTCCGGCGCGACGAGAAGGCCGGAAAAGGCGATGATGGCCTTGAGGGCTTCGGGACGGCGCAGGCCGGTATAGAGCGCCATCATGGCCCCTTGCGAAAAGCCGGCGAGGACGGTGTCGGCGGGGCCAAGACCTGTCTGGGCCCAGAGGTCGGCGAGGAACGTTTCAAGGACCGGGTGGGCGGTCTCGGCGCCGGTGAGCCGCGCCAGCGTGCGGTCGCGTTCGAGATCAAGCGGAAACCATTCATAGCCGAACGGATTGCCGCCGCAGACATGGGGTGCGTTGGGGGCGACGAACATCGTATCGGGGAAACTGTCGCGCCAGAACTGGCCGAGTGCGATCAGGTCACGGCCATCCGAACCATAGCCGTGGAGGAGCACGACGAGACTTTTCGCGGCTCCTGAAACCGCGGGCAGCATGGGGCCGGAGAGCTTTACGGGTTCGGTCATCGATGGTCCTTGGATTGAGGGAGAATCATAGGGCGTCCCAGGCGTCGGAATTTTTCATGGCCGAGAAATAGCGCCAGAACATCAGGGCGGCGGCGCCCCGGTGCGGCGACCATTGGGCGGCCAGGGGGATCAAGTCCTTGGGCAGCGGGCGCGCGGGAAGATCGAAAGCGTGTTCGACGGCCTTTTGCAGGGCAAGGTCGCCGGCGGGAAAGATGTCGGGGTGGCCGGCGCAGAACAGGAGATAAATCTCGGCAGTCCAGGGGCCGACGCCCTTGAGGCGGGTGAGGGTCTCGATGGCGTCGTCGGGCTCCATCACATCGACCTGGGAAAAGTCCAATCCCTGCTCGGTGATGGCGAGGGCGACGCCGCGAATCGTTTCGAATTTTCCCCGCGAAAGCCCGGTTTTCCGCAGGGTCTGTTCGTCGAACCCGAGATAGGCGTCCGGGGTTATGGCGCCCAGCGCCTCGACCCGGCCCCAGATGGCGCGGGCGGAAGCGACCGAGAGCTGCTGGCCGCAAACGATACGGGCCATGCCCTCAAAGCCGGATGGCGAGGTGCGCAGGGTGATCTCGCCCGCCCGGCTTATGGCAGCGGCAAGGCGTTGATCGCGCTGGCTTAATCCCTCGAGATGAGCGGCGAGCGCCTGGGCGCTGTCGAGCCGGGCTGGAGTGGCAAGGGCGCTCATGATAGGGGCTTTCAAAGAGGATTTTCTGTCGGTCATGTCATTGCCATCTCGCACTATTTTCCGCTTCGCGCCAAGCCCGAACGGGCTGTTGCATCTGGGGCATGCCTATTCGGCGCTCTATACCCAACATTGGGCCAGAGCGCCGGGTGGGGTGTTTGTGCTGCGGATCGAAGACATCGATATCGCGCGGTGTCGACCCGAATTTGTCGAAGCGGTTTTTGTTGATTTACAATGGCTTGGGCTTGAATGGTCCGAGCCGGTGCGGCGGCAGTCGGAGCATTTTTCCGACTATCTGGCGGCCGCGGATGCCTTGCGGAGCAAGGGTTTGCTCTATCCGTGTTTCTGTTCGCGGGCCGAGATCCGGGCGGCGAGCGATGGGCGGGTCGATCCGGATGGGGCGCCGATCTATCCGGGGACCTGCCGACATCTTTCGGGGGGCGAAAGGCTGGAAAAACTCGAGTCCGGGGTGCCGGTGCAATGGCGTCTGGATATGGGGCAAGCCCTTGAAGAAAAAAAGGAATTTGTGATCCGCGAAGCGATGCCTGACCCCTCTTGCGCGGTGATCGAGCGGCCGGCCGAGCCCGGGCGGTGGGGGGATGTGGTGATCGTGCGCAAGGATACCCCGACCAGCTATCATCTTTCGGTGGTGGTCGACGATGCCATCCAAGGCACAACGCATGTGACCCGGGGAATGGACCTTTATGCCTCGACCGATATTCACGTTGTTTTACAAAAGCTTATGGATTTGCCGAGCCCGGTCTATACCCATCATCGGTTGATTGTCGGGGCGGACGCGGAAAAGCTATCCAAGTCCAAAGGGTCGGAAAGCCTTGCCGGGTTGCGGGCGCTGGGGATTGCGCCCGAGGACATCAGGGCGCAGTTTTCGTTTTGAATTTTAGCCCAAACAATGGCGCGAAAATCTATGGACTTGTGTGTTCGGGACCACAACATTTGCAATGATTGCCGCGATGGGTGTAACGGGGCGACAAAATGGGGCATGACCCGATAGCGATGCGGTGTCGTAGACACGCGTATCGATCCATTTTTTGAAAGCGATCCCATGCAAACTTCCCTCAACATCGTGATCGTTCTGGCCGTCGCTGCGGTGGCGGTCATTTTGGGCATGGGGCTTTACAACATGTTCAAGGGCGGGTCGGGCAACACCAGCCAGAAGCTGATGCGGGCCCGCGTCATCATGCAAGCTATTGCTGTGGCGCTTTTGATGGCGGCATTGTATTTCTTCGGTCCTCAACGCTGAGCAGGGTGAGGATGGGCTGCAAACGGCAAACCGCTGCGCTTCCGGTGCTCACGTATCTCAAATACGCTCCGCTCCGGTTCTCACGGTTTACCGCTTTCGCCTCATCCTGACCCCGCTTGGACATCCCAGGTATTTTCTGATGGTCAAGCTCAACAAGATCTACACAAAGACCGGCGATGACGGCACGACCGGGCTGGTGGACGGGCCGCGGCGGGGCAAGGACGATCTGCGGGTCGAGGCCTATGGCACCGTGGACGAGGCCAATGCGGCGATCGGGCTGGCGCGGCTTTCCACCAAGGACATGGCGCGGGTCGATCATGCGCTGGGGCGGGTCCAGAACGATCTGTTCGATCTGGGGTCCGATCTTGCAACGCCCGGTCCCGACGAGGATCGTTCCTACAAGGCCCTGCGGGTGACGGCGCGGCAGGTGGAATGGCTCGAGGGCCAGATCGATGCGTTCAACGAAGTGCTCGAGCCACTCACCTCGTTCGTGCTGCCCGGCGGCACACCGCTTTCGGCGGCGCTGCATCTGGCGCGCACCATAACGCGGCGGGCCGAGCGGGTGTGCGTTGCAACGCGGCGGGCCGAGCCCGATCTCAACCCCGAAGCGATCCGTTATCTCAACCGGCTCTCGGATCTGCTGTTCGTTCTGGGCCGGGTGGCCAATGGCAATGGCAGCAAGGACGTCCTGTGGGAGCCGGGGCGCAATACGGGCACCGAAAAAAGCTGAATGGTTGCCATGCGCCCGGCGGGGATGGCCGACATCACGATCTTGCCCTATAGACCGGGCAAAACCCGAGCAGGCAACGAGAACGGACGCCGGACCTTGAAATTCTATTCGCATATGGCGTCGCTGAAATGGCCGGCAAGCTTTCAGGGCAAGATCTTTCTTGTCTGCTTTGTTTCGACCCATATCCCGCTGCTCTCGCTGTTGGCGTTTTTTGCGGTGCGATCGGAGGTGGGCGGGAGCCTGCCGGTGCTGGCGATCGCGACACTGGCCACGCTTTTGGGCACGGGACTGGCCTTTGTGGCCATGGCGGCGATGATGGAGCCGATCCGGCGCTCGTCGCTGGCGCTGTCCGATTATCTCGAGCGTGGCGATTTTCCCGACCTGCCGACAGGCTATGGCGATGAGGCCGGGTTATTGATGACCAACGTACAGCGGGCGGTGGCCACCATCGACCGGCAGGTGGGCCGGCTGGCCGATGTGGCGCTGACCGACGACATGACAGGGGCACGCAACCGGCGCTGGCTCAACGCATACGGCATCCCCATGTTCGAGGACTACAAAAAGGCGGGCAAGAGCTTTGGCCTGCTGGTCATCGATCTCGATAAGTTCAAAGCCATCAACGACACCCATGGGCACACGGTGGGCGACCAGGTGATCCTGGCGACCGCCGACATCATAAGAGCCAATATCCGGGAGACGGACCATCTGGTGCGAACGGGCGGTGACGAGTTCTGCGTGCTCATGCCGTCGGCCGGCGGCAGCGATGTGGCGCTGGCGGCCGAACGGTTGCGCAAGGCGGCGGGGCAATCGCTGCGCGGGATCGGGCTCGACCAGACGGTGACGGTGAGCATCGGGGCGGCCAATCTGCACCGGCAGGACAGTGGGTTCCTGGACACCTACAGGCGTGCGGACGCCTATCTCTACAAGGCCAAGCAGGACGGCCGGAACATGGCGGCGGTTGCGTCCTAGAGCCGTTCTGGATCTGACTGACTGAAATCCCTGGCTCCAAACCCTTGCTGCGCGTCCGAACCGCAAAACCGTTTCCATCCCACATCGCGTCGAGGACATGGTTTTGCCCGACACGTTCCAGGACCGGGCGCAACCGCCCGGTCAGCATCGATTTCTCCACTTTTCGCGATCGTTTTCGAGGCGTATTATCCGCGTTGGGGCGGCGGAGACTTCACGGGGAGGTCGGGCTTGCCCATGAGGGTTTGAAAAATGCCCAGGGTCTCACATCTTTTTTTCCAGAGCGGTATCGTCTTTCTCGTTATCGGCATCGGCATGGGGTTGCAGATGTCCATATCGGGCGTCCACAACGTGACCGGCGCCCACGCCCATCTCAACCTGCTCGGCTGGGTGACCAGCGCGCTGTTCGGCGGCTATTACGCGCTCAACCCCGCCAAGGCGGCAACGCGGCTGGCGATGGTGCATTATGGCGTCTATACGCTGGGTGTGGCCGTCATGGTCCTGGGGCTTTATTTCCTGCTCCAGGGCAATGCCAGCTTTGAGCCTCTTGTGGCGGGCGGTTCGCTCGTGACGTTCGCCGGGGTGCTGATCTTTGGCTACACGGTGTTTGCGCCGGCGCGCACCGCCTCACCAGCCCGGCCGATGCCGGCCGAGTAGCGGCCCTTCCGCAGCGGGGCGGACGAGCGGCTTTTCGCCCGGTGCACGAATGGCTATCCTTGGCGCCGATCCGAGAGAACGGGCCGGCGCCATGGGCTTTTGTTTTGGCGCGCGTTCCGGCGGCAAAAATGGTATCGGGTGGTCGGGAAGCGCTCGGGCACACCGAGCGTTAGAGCATTTCAGCGCTTCCTTGAATCGCTTCAATTGCTCTAAGTCTTTGTTTTGTCGCGTGTCCGAACCGATAAAGTGGTATCCACTTTATCTGGGCACGCTCTAAGACAGGGGACCACGACGATGTTTCTGCCGCTCTATGACAGCAACAAGATCGCCCATATCGAGCGGCCCTTCGTCAATTACGGGTTGATCGGGGTCAATATCGCCGTGTTCCTCATGCAATGGGCGGGCGGGCAGGACGGGCTCTATTTCGGCCAGATCACCTATGGGATGATCCCGGCGGTGGTCAGCGGAGCGGTCGAAGGCCCGGCGCCGTGGCTGCCCGATCAGGCGACGGTTTTCACCTATATGTTTTTGCATGCCGACTGGCTGCACCTGTTGTCGAACCTCCTGTTCTTGTGGGTATTCGGCGACAATGTCGAAGACGCCATGGGGCATTGGAAATATCTTGTCTTTTACCTTGCCTGCGGGGTGTTGAGCGGGCTGAGCCATCTTTGGCTTTTTCCCGATGCCATGGGGCCGCTGATCGGGGCATCGGGGGCGGTGGCCGGGATCATCGGGGCCTATCTCGTGCTTTATCCCAAGGTGCGGGTGTTCGTTCTCAACCGGCTGATCATCACCTTTCCTTTAGCGCTTCCGGCCTGGGCGGTGCTGGGCCTGTGGGTCGCGACACAGCTTTTCTATGTTTTTATCTGGGGCGATGACGGGGTGGCCTGGTGGGTGCATCTGGGCGGGGTCGTGGCCGGAGCGGTGCTGGTTCTGGTGTTCAAGCGGGGGGAGGTTGCGCTGTGGGGCGGGTAGGGAGTGGTGTCATCAGGCTGGCCATTAAGGCGCCAGGCTGACCTGCTCTCCGCGGTCATCCCGGGCGGAGACCCGGGATCCAGTAAGCGGCAGCGTGGTGACTCTCTCTCAGGTGCTGAGTGTACTGGGCCCCGGCTCAAGGCCGGGGTGACGGTGGTGGATTGGGGCGGCCAGGCAGTGTGTTTGGTCGGCAGGCGATGGTTAATCGGGGGTAAGGGTTTCTTAGGCGTGTCCCGCTAGAGTTGGACCCGAACGCAGAAGCGACAAGGATGGGCAAAGATGAGCGATATTGCCGCCACGGCGGTGGCCATGAAACAGGCCCAGACCGTTCAGACCGCCCAGATGCTGATGGTCAAAAAGCAGCACGAAATGGAAATGAGCATGATTTCCATGCTGACCGAGGCTGTCGAGAACGCCCCGGCGCCGGCCCCTGCCGGGATGGGGACCAGGGTCGACAAGCAGGCTTGAGCTGCGGCTGTTCATGCTGATCCGGCATTCTCCAGAAATCCTTTTGCACCGCATGGCCAGGATCGGGGCGGGGAGCCTTGAGGCCACGGCGGCGCTGATCGCCCGGGAGCGCGGGGCGATGATGATCGAAAAGACCATCGCGCGGCTCGATGCGCCCGTTGGGGCGGAGGCCGAAGCGACGCATCAGATCGACAAGAGCGCCTGAGGGCTTTTTCGCTGAGGGCGAGAGCGGGCCAGTTTTGCCCGCGCGGCGTTGTCATCCCGGGCGAAGACCCGGGATCCAGTAAGCGGCAGCGTGGCGGTTCTGTCTCGGGCACTGAGAGTACTGGGCCCCGGCTCAAGGCCGGGGTGACGGTGGTGGATTGGGAAAGGGAAGGACCGCTGGCGCTCGAGAACGGTTCGCGCTTGCCATCCTGGTGTTCGGCCGGCGCCGAACGGGTCCTAGAGTATTTCCGCTTTTCTTCGAATCGCGAAAATCCTCTAAGTTGTTGTTTCGTCGCGCGTCCGAACCGCAAAACCGTTTCCACTTTTGCTGGACGCGCTCTAGCGCGCTTCGACCGCTCCGCGCAGGGCGCGGACCAGGGCGGGTTCGAGTTTGCCGGCGGCGGACATGTCCTCGAGAATGGCCAGCGCTTGGGGCGGGCTCATGGCGGGCTTGTAGGCGCGGCGTTCGCTGAGCGCGCCATAGATGTCGCAGATGGTGACGATGCGGGTGAGATCGCCGATCTGGGAGGCCACGAGGCCATCGGGGTAGCCGCTGCCGTCGAGATATTCGTGGTGGCTGCGGACGGCGGCCAGAATATCGGTGCTCAGATTGGCGTGGGCCTTGAGGTAGTCGTAACCTTCGAGAGGATGGCGGGCGATCTGGGCGAATTCGGCGGGGGTGAGCTTGCCGGGCTTTTCGAGAATGGCGACGGGGATGGTGGCCTTGCCGATGTCGTGGAGGAGGCCGGCGGTGGTGAGTTTCGAGATATCGGCGCTGCTCATGCCCACTTTCTGGGCGAAATTGGTGAGAACGCCAGTGACCAGCAGGCAGTGCTGGTAGGTGCCCTGATGGTGAGCGCGCACGGTGTCGAGCCATTGGCCGAGCCCGTCGGTGCCGACGCTGTCAACGATGGTGTCGCTGGCTTCCGCCACGCTGGCCGAATCAAGGCCGGTGTTGGTTCGCAGCGCTTCAAAGGCGGTGCCCAAAGCCCGTGAGGCGGCCTGCGCCACGGCGGCGCTCGAGCTATCGAGCATTTCCTCAAGAGACTGACGCGCCGTTCTCGAGAGCAGGCGTTCGAGCCCATCGGCGGTCAGCGGCCGTGTTTCGGTGGCGTGGGCGCCCAGCACATTGGCCTGAACGATTTCGACGCGCCGGCCCTCGGCGACCAGGAAATAGCGGGGAATAGTGCGCTCAAGGGCGAGCAGGCTCTTTTTGAGACGGTCTATGGTGGCGGTGCTCGAGAGATCGGCGTCGACCAGTATGGCCGTATAGGGCGAGAGATCGATCGTGCCCAACGCGCTGAGCGGTTCGACCCGCGCGATCGCCGGCCAGCGGGCAGCCGGCGGCGAGGCCTCCAAAGGGCTGTCGGTGATCATCAAAACCGCGTCGCTCGAACTGGCCAAGCTGGTGATCCGCTGTTTCGCCGCCGCGGGTGGCGGCTCCTCCGCGATCAGTATGCGTCCGATCCCTCAATTTTTAGTAAGTAAAATTGCGGGAGGTGTCGCGGTCAGATGT
>NZ_CAXAXY010000017.1:0-40991 GCF_963972885.1 uncultured Pelagibacterium sp.
AGACGGCAAGACGGCACATGAGATTTTCGAGCGCACCGTGCTTTCGGGCCATGTGGGCACCAGGGAACGCTCGGCCATCCAGATCACGACGGCGGCGGGCATCCTGACGGTGCTCGACATGCTGGCGGCGGGCGATCTGGCGCAACAGGGGTTCGTGGCGCAGGAAGAGATCGAGCTTGATGCGTTTCTGGGCAACCGGTTCGGGCGGGCGTTTGGTGCGGATCAGGCGGCGCGCAAGGTGGCGGAGATCAGGCGTAGCACACCCAGCCGCGGAAGCTCAGGCCGGCGTAGAACAGGGTAATATCGGTAAATCCGGCCTCTTTGAGCATCGCTTCTTCCTCCTCGGGGGCGAGGATGGTGAGGTTTGTGGCGATGGCGGTGCGGGCGGCCTGGTTTTGTGGATCGCCGCCGCCGAAGGCGATGTGGCGGGCGATCGATTGGCTGCGTTCGGGCTCGGTCTGGGCAAAGCTGATATGGGCGAGGACAAAGGGCGCGCCGGGGGCAAGGCGGCGGCGGATGTGGCGGAGCGTTTCGAGCCGGTGTTCGCGCGCGATGAAATGGAACGTCAAAAGGCACACCGCGCCATCGAAGGGGCCATCGGGGGCGTCCGCGATATATCCGTGATGGAGGCGGATGCGGGCGGCGTGGGGGCCGATGGTCTCTTTGGCCGCCGCGAGCATATCGGCTGAGGGATCGACGCCGTCAAAAGTCCAGCCGGGATGTTTTTCGGCCAGCGATTTGAGCTCGAGTCCGCCACCGGCCCCAAGCACCAGGATTTTCCCATTCCCCCGCACGCGCTCGGCCAGAAGCTGGGACGTCATGGCGTGCAGACCATCGAATCCGGGCACCTTGCGCGGCGTACCGGCGGCATAAGTGCTGGCGTGGCCGGCGCCGAAAGCGGAGGCTGTGGGGTTGGGGGTTTTCATGTAACTTTATGTGTGGCGGTTTGGTGGGGGTGTCAAAGTGGGCAGGCGATTCCGACATGACCAGCGGCTTGGCGTGAACTTGCGACCCCATTTCGGTCGTTACAACGTTCATCACCGTTGCCTGAAAGCAGACGCACTGTTGCGCCAACCTATTGACAGGTTGGCGCGTCGATCTAGACCATGCGACGTGTGATCATCGCGCCCAAAGCCACCGCCTGTTCATACGTTCTTTGATCCGTTTTAGTCCCTCTGGGGCCAGCGCTTGCGTCTTTCCTTCTCGCGGTTCTTTTATCGCTACGCTCGGAGCGAATGATTGCACTTATGAATTAGTAACCGTCTACCGCTTTACGCCCAATTTGCCGAGAGACGATATCGGAACCAGTTGACACGGGAATATTTCTGCTATTTACGTACGTTCAGGCGAAGCGGGCTTAACGTCCCAGCGTGAAGTGGGCCTATCTCTGATAAGAGCCCTTTCCGAGAGTACGCTGGTACGGGACGCCTTTACTGTAGTTCTTGTTTCGAATGGTACCAAAGATTCAAGGATGAAAGCGCACAGAAGCCACGCTTCTGATATCGCCATTTAAACGCTCTCATATGAATGCCCAGAAGGCCTCTCTGCGAAAACGCGGGAGGCCTTCTATCATTCCTACCTGATGCAATCGTCCACTAGCATGTTGATGCGCTCGCTCTTGGGCTGGAATTGGCCTCGTTGGCGGCATGTGATCGTTACGTCTGAAAGCTTCTTCCCGTTGCCTTCTCTGGTGAGATCGAAATGAAAGTCGTCAGCATAGGGACAGCCCAGCCGATAGAACCTAGTCAATGCTATGGCGGGGTCAGAATATGCATCTGAACTACCATGCCTGCCGCCTGACGCCTCCGCAGGCTGAAAACGTAAGCCCTTCGGCGAAATGTAAGCATTACGGGAGCGTGAGAAGTTCGTGCGCTTAAACTGGGTAACGTCGCCTTTATTGAACTCAGTGGCGGCGTTTCTGAGAAGGTCCATCAGCGGCCGCGCATTGTAGTTGATAGGCGGCAGAAAAAGCGGGGACCGATACGAGCTCATTGTCTCACGCAAAATTCCAAGAGAAAGCCGTGCATCTTCAATCTTCGCAAGAATTTCTGCGACCGTTTTATTCCTATTGTTATAGGTGGATATCGATAGTCCCATAGCCAGTGCGGAGTGGTGAAAGCGATTCAGAAGATCACTGACACACTGACCATTTTGGTGGATTAGTATTAGAAAATCAGGCTTGGTTAAGGTGCACGAGTGGCCGTTGGTTTTGCGACAGCTCACCCCCTTTCCATGAGCTAAACCGCACCCACGGGAAGCGTTCTGGCAAAAACCATTGGGCCGTTTAGTCGTACCAAATACGGCATCTAACGCCGCGTTCAGAGCATCATCAACATCCGATCGGCGGTAAAGCATGCCCTTGGATGATCTAAGACGAGCACCGGTGCCTCTAAATACGTAATTATCAGGATATCGCTTCCTGAGATCTGCAAGCACTCCATTTACGATTGTTCCTGGAATGCCAGCCAATACGATCGCGTACCGCATCTACCACCTTCTACGACAAAAGGCGCCCTAGTAGGTCGAGCGGTAACGAATATCCGTGTCGCTCGTTCGCTGGTATCTCGTCTATGAGATTCCGCAGAGCTCTGATGCCGGAACTATCTTTGCCGGAAGGGGCCCCCGCCTTTCGGCTACCGGCCTCGCTGCGCGCAAAATCGATCGGCTTTAGTCCATTCTCGATACACCACTGGTTGATCGAATTCGATATCTCTTCATCTCGAATATTTTTGGGGAGATGCGAGTCGGGAACAAATGCAGGCTCAATCTCAATTCCCTTCGAGGTTTCCTGCTGCTCGCCTTGAACATCTACGAAGTTATAAGGGCTATCCGTTTGTATGAACCGTCTGAAGCCTTCACGAATGGGTTTGGAGAAGGCTGTCCAAAACACTTTATCGAACCGAATAGCTTGTGGCTTGGACAGTTCAATGCTGTTGAGCCCGACCGCTAGAGTTGCTCCGCTTCCCGTAAAGGTAACCTGCTCCGCGAGGTGCTCTCGGATGATCTCGCTGAGACGCTTTCCCTCTGTTATCTCCTTGACCGGTTCACCCAGCTTGCGAGCTAGCTTCCCGCCAATTTGAGAGAGATAAATTGGCGCGCCGTCAGCTTCACGTAGAATCTCCACAATAGCATCGGTGAGCGACGAAGAATCCCACACCGGTGAGTCCCCTTTCTTCTTTCCAGCCATTTACTTCCCCCAAATGCTCACTTCAGCATCCTGCCGTTTGACTAACGCACATAGGCGAGCCAAGCCCGAAGTGAGCATACAACGACCATTCTTCATATTGCTCATGACATTTCAGCGCCGCCAGTTCAAGCCGTAAACCCGGCCATGCATAGTCGGACTTAAATTGACACGCGCAGTAGTTGCGGGCTGGGAGCTCACGAGTATTGAGCGAACGACGAGAGATCGGGCTTGTCGAAGGGCAGCGACCACTTGAATGGCCGCTTTTCCAACTCCGCCGCCGTTCCGCTGGTCACCTGATATTGGCGCGACCGGGTACTGGTTCCGGACTCGGGGCCAGGATCACGATCGGGAAGCGCTGCTCCCACCCCCACAGTTGCCACGGCCGGGCGGATAGGCTAGATCGGCGCCCCTTTTTGTTTTTGCCTCGGCGGCGCGGGTTTGCGGGCGGGGGTGGTTTGGGTCGGGTTTTCTCATGGCATCGCTTTATTGTGGGGTCGATTTCGGCACCACCAATTCCACCATCGGGGTCGTGGGCCCCGATGGCGCGCCGGTGTTGATTCCGGTCGAGGGGGACGCGGTGACGTTGCCTTCGGCGCTGTTTTTCAGTTTCGAGGATCAGAGCACCCATTTCGGGCGGTCGGCGGTGCATGAATATATGGACGGGGCCGAGGGGCGGTTCATGCGGGCGCTCAAATCGGTGCTGGGGACGGCCCTGATGGAGGAGACGACCCAGATCGGGCGCGAGCGGATCGGGTTTGAGGGGTTGATCGGGCGGTTTTTGAGCCATTTGCGCGACAGGCTGACCGCGCACACCGGGGCGATGCCCGAGCATGTGGTTTTGGGGCGGCCGGTTTATTTCGTCGACGGGGACCAAGGCGCCGACAGGACGGCGCAAAACCAGCTGGAAGCGGCGGCGCGCAGCGTTGGATTTTCCCATGTCGAATTTCAGTTCGAGCCGGTGGCGGCGGCGCTGCATTTCGAGCGCACGCTGGAGGCCGAAGCGCTGGCGCTGGTTGTCGATATCGGGGGCGGCACATCGGATTTTTCGGTGCTGAAACTTTCGCCGCAACGCCGGGCCAGCACCGACCGGCGGCGCGACATTTTGAGCACGACGGGCGTGCATGTGGGCGGGACCGATTTCGACCGGCAGCTCAACATTTTCAAGGTGATGCCCGAAATGGGGCTGGGCACCTTAACGCGCGATGGCAAGCGGGAGATGCCGCGCTGGTATTTTCACGATATGGCGACCTGGCACAGGATCAACCAGCTCTATCGCCCCGAAATCTTGCGCGACATGCGCGAATTGCAGCGCGAGGCGGCCGAACCGGACAAGCTCGAGCGGTTTCGGCACCTTCTCGCCCACCGCTCGGGACACCGGCTGGCCGGGCAGGTGGAGGCGGCAAAGATCGCTTTGACCGATACGCCGATGGTCGCCATCACGCTCGAAGAGCCGGGGCTGTCGCTGGCCATTCCCACAACGCGGGCCGAGTTCGAGGCGGCGAGCGCGGGGCTGACCGGCAAGATCGGGGCGGCGCTCGACGATGCGCTGGCTGCAGCGGGGGTGAGCGCTTCGGCGATCGAAACGGTGATCCTGACCGGGGGCGGCGCGCAGGTGCGGCAGGTGCGGGCGCTGGTCGATGCGCGCTTTGCCCATGCGCGGATCGCCCAATCGGACCGGTTCGGGGCCGTGGGGCTGGGGCTGGCGGTGGACGCGGCGCGGCGGTTTGCGTGAGCGGTGCTGAGCGGGGTCAGCTCGCCAGCTTTTTGACCCTTTCGATCAGCGCCATGGCGGCGGCGGGGTTTTTTTCCTTAAAACCGGAAATGACGAAGGCGAAGACGTCGCGGGGGGTTTCGGCGGGGGCGGGGGCAAAGCTGGGGAGATCGGCAGGGACGCCGCCTTTGGCGTAGGTCACGATGCGGTCGGCCCAGGCGTCGAGGTCTTTTTCCGAATAGCCTTTTTCGTTGTCCTCGGAGGTGCCCTGGAGGCGCAGATAGACGAAATCGGCGGTGGGGTCGGCGATGACGGAATATTGGGCGTCGGCGCCGGTAATCAGCGCCACGCCGTTCTCGCGGGCCAGGGCGACGGCTTCGGCGTTGGCAAAGCTTTCATGGCGGGCTTCGAGGGCGTGGCGGAGGGTTTTGTTGTCCTGGGTGGCGGGGAGGAGTTTGAGGAAGGCCGCGAAATCGGCGGGATCGAATTTCTTGGTGGCGGCGAGCTGCCAGTTGATGGGGCCGAGCTTGTCTTTGAGTTCAACGATGCCCGAGGAAGTGAAGCGGAGAACCGATTCGGAGGCGTCGGCCAGCACCTTCTTGTTGGTGGCGTAGCGGGTGCCCTTCAATGTGAACATGAAATCGGCCGGCACTTCGTCGTGCCATTTTCTGAAGCTTTCGGGCTTTTGGGAGCCGTAGAAGGTGCCGTTGACCTCGACCCCGGTCATGGTTGTGCCCATGTGTTCGAGCTCGCGCTTTTGCGTGAGTTTTTGCGGGTAATAGGTGCCGCGCCAGGGCTCGAAGGTCCAGCCGCCCACGCCGATGAAAATCCTGCCCATTGCCATTATCGCCTCCATCCGGTGTTGGCGGCGACATTATCATTGCGCCGGTTTGGCGACAGCCCGGATTTGCCCACGGGAGGAAAAAATCTGCGCCCGGGGGCAACCGAATGGGCGGCGGGGGGTTCAATCGGAGCGCCAAGGCGGGTAGCCTGCGGCGCATATTTCATCAGCCCATCTGCAGGTCCATGCCGCTTTCCATCCTCTCCCGCCTTTTTCAGTTTTTCGCCATACTCGTTGTTTGCGCCGGGCTGGCCGTGCCAGCCATGGCGCAATCGGAAAGCGGCGATGCCGCGAGCGAAGACCCGCAACAGGCGCTGAGCCAGTTGATCGAGGTGCTGCGCGACGATGCGGCGCGCGATGCGTTGATCGCCGAGCTTGAAGCGGGGCTTGAGGGCAGCGCGCAGACCGAGGGCACGGCCGAGGAACCGGCGGCAAGCGGCGAGGGCGATGAGTTGCGCTCGATCGGCGCGCAGATTTCGGAGGTGACGCGGTCGGCGGTGGACAGTACAATGGCCTCGCTGGGCCAGCTGGGGCGGCAACTGGCCGCGACGCCGGAAATCTTTTCGGCGCTCTCGATCTCCGAGCTCAACGCGCTGGGCGCCATTCTGGCCAATGTCGCCATTCTGGTGGTTGTGACCTATGGCGGGCTGTTTTTGATGCGGCGCATCGTGCGCGTTCCGCGCGAGCGGTTGCGGGCGGTGTTCGATTCAGGGGGCTGGGTCGCCAAGCCGGTGGCGCTGGTGCTCGAATTCATTCTCGACGTGCTGGCCGCGGCCATTCCCTATGCGGTGGGCTATGGCATCGCGGCGGCCCTTCTGGGCGAGGCCGGGGTGATCCAGCTCGAGCACGCGCTCTATCTCAACGCGTTCGTGATGGTCGAGATCGTCATGGCGATCATCTTGAGTATCGTGTCGCCAAACCTGCCCGAGCAGCGGCTTGTGCATTTGTCCGACAGCGAAGCGAAATCGGTGATGGGGTGGTCGCGTTTCATCATCTCGCTGTTTGTCTTCGGGCAGATGATGGTGCTGCCGCTGATCACCGCAAGCGTTTCGTTTGCGGCGGGGCGGGCCATCTCGGTCGTTCTCCTGCTGCTGACGCTGATTGCCATGGCGGTGGCCGTGCTGGTGGCGCGCCAGCCGGTCAAGCAAAAGCTGATGGCGATGATCGAGACCAGGGAGGCGCAGCGCGGGCTGGGCCTGCCGATCCGCAACTGGCACGTCTTTGCGCTGATCTACCTCGCCGTTCTGGCGGTGATCGCTCTCACGCGCACCAGCGTCCAGTTTCAGGCCTATGTGTGGGACAATGTGCAGGTGGTGATCGCCATCATGATCGGGGTGGTGATCCTCAATCTCATCAAGCGCAGCGCCCGCAACGGGTTCAACCTGCCCGAACGCCTGCGCCAGCGCTCGCCCGAGTTGCAGCGCCAGTTGCACAAGATCGTGCCCGCCGTGCTCAAGGTGGTGCGGTTCATCGTGATTGGCGCCATACTGGTGTTCTGCCTGCACAAACTGGGGTTCTTCAACTTCGTCGATTTCGTCGAAAGCGAGTTCGGGGCGCGGGTGGCCGGATCGGCGGTGACGATCCTTGTCATCCTCGGCGTTGCGATCCTTGCCTGGGTGGGGCTCAACACCTGGATGGACAGCCAGGTCAATCCGGACCTCGCTCCGGGCGCCACGGCGCGCAAGCGGACGCTGTTCGCGCTGTTGCGCAATGCGCTGACCATCGCGCTGATCGTCATCACGCTGATGTTCGTGCTGTCTGAAATCGGCATCAATATCGCCCCGCTGCTGGCCTCGGCCGGTGTTCTGGGCCTGGCCATCGGGTTCGGGGCGCAAAAACTTGTCCAGGACATCATCACCGGCATCTTCATCCAGCTCGAAGGGGCGATCGATGTGGGGGACGTGGTGTCGTTGGCCGGGATTTCGGGGGTGGTCGAGCGGCTGACCATCCGCTCGGTCTCGCTGCGCGACCTCGAGGGCTCCTTTCACATCATCCCGTTTTCCTCGGTCGATACGGTCACCAATTTCATGCGCGGCTTTTCCTATGCCGTCATCGACATGGGGGTGGGCTATCGCGAAAATGTCGAGGAGGCCCGGCAGGCCATGCTCGAGGCGTTCGAGCAATTGCGGGCCGATCCCGAACACCAGAGCGCGATCATCGACGATTTCGAATGGATGGGCGTCAATGCGTTCGGGGCGAGCGAAGTGGTGCTGCGGGCCCGCATCAAGACGCTGCCCGGCAAGCAATGGGGCATCAAGCGGGCCTACAATGCCATCGTCAAACGCATTTTCGACGAGCGCGACATCGAAATCCCCTTCCCCCACCAGACGCTCTATTTCGGGGTGGGCAAGGACGGCAAGGCCCCGCCCATGCATATGGTGCGCGAGGACGACGCTGCGGGCGGGGACACCCCGGACGCGCCGACTCGAACGCTGGAGGCCAAGCCCAGGCGCCGGCGGCAACGCAAGGGCGAAACCGAAATCGCGGGCAAGGACATGCCCGATGTGGACGAAGGGCCCGAAGACGAGACCTGAGGGCACAAGGAGACCATGATGACTACTTTTATCGCCGTGATGATCGTGTTAGGGGGCTATGCTTTCGGAAAGAAGCCAAAAGCCTGACATGTCCCCACTCGCCCATCCCTTCGACGCCGTCATTTTCGATATGGACGGAACGCTGCTCGATACCGAAGCGGTGTTCAAGGTCATCGTCTATGAAGTGTGCACGGAGATGGGGTTTGAAATGACCGATCTCGTACATGGACGGATGGTCGGCTCGTCGCACGAAGCGACCGCGGCGCTGCTGGTGGACAGTTTCGGCACCCATTTCCCCTATGAAATGTTCGACGACAAATGCCGGGCCTCCATGAAGATCCGCATGGCCGATGCCGTGCCGGTCAAGCCGGGCGCCGTGGAACTGGTCACGGCGCTGCGCGAACTCGATATTCCGCTGGCGGTGGCGACATCCTCGCGGGCCAATCACGCGCTGGGCCATCTCGAAGCGGCGGGTGTTATCGGGTTTTTCGATACCATCGTCACCCGCGACGACGTCATCAATCCAAAACCCCATCCCGAGCCGTATCTGACGGCGGCGCGGCGGCTGAACGTCGATCCGGTCCATTGCGTGGCGTTCGAGGATTCGGTTTCCGGGGTCAGGGCGGCCCATGCGGCAGGAATGCGCACCGTGATGGTGCCCGATCTGGTTGCGCCGTCCGACGATATCGCGGCGCTGTGCGTGGCGGTGCTCGAAAGCATGGCCCATGCTCATGAGCATCTGGTCTCCGCACCGCGGTCTGCAAATGGGTTGCAAGAGCATTTGCAAGTAAAATCAAGGGGATAGACACGACGCTCAGGTTGAGCTAGAGCCGTTCAGGATTTGATTGAATCAAATCCTTGGCTCTAAGCCCTTGTTTGTCGCGTGTCCGAACCGCAAAACCGGTTCCACTTTTGCCGGACACGCGCCAGGGGCATTGCCAACCGCGCTCCCCACCACCCGGATGTCCGCCATGACCCAGGTCCTCAAACTCGCCATCGGCAGTATCATTGTCGCTCTCGGCGTTCTGGCGCTGAAATTGTGGGCGGCGCAGATTACCGGATCGGTGGCTCTGCTCTCGGATGCCCTGGAATCGATCGTCAATCTGGCGACGGCGGTGGCGGCGCTGATCGCCGTGCAACTGGCGGCCCGGCCCGCCGATTCCAAGATGCCGTTCGGCTATTACAAGGCCGAGTATTTTTCGGCGGTGCTGGAGGGCGTATTCATCGTCGTTGCGGCGCTCTTGATCTTTTATCAGGCCTGGCAGGGGTTTTCGGCCCCCTCCCCGCTCGACGCGCCGTTCGAGGGCATTGCCATTTCCATGGTGGCGACGGCGATCAACTGGGTGTGGAGCGTGGTCCTGGTGCGCCAGGGGCGCAGATTGCAATCTCCGGCGCTCGAAGCGGACGGGCATCATCTGTGGACGGACGTGTTTTCCTCGCTGGGCGTGGCCGCGGGGCTGGTGCTTGTGGTCGTAACCGGTCAGCCCATGCTCGATGCGGCGCTGGCCGTGCTTGTCGGGCTCAACATCTTGTGGTCGGGATCAAGGCTTCTGGCGGCCAGCGTGGGCGGGCTGATGGATATTTCGGTGGGAACAGAGCGGCTCGACGCCATTCGCCAGACCATCGCCGACAATGCCGAGGGGGCCATCGAGGCCCATGACGTGCGGGCGCGCGAGGCGGGCAAGGCGGTGTTCATCGACTTCCATCTGGTGGTGCCGGCCGCCATGAGCGTCAAGGACGCGCACGACATCTGCGACAGGATCGAA
Organism: uncultured Pelagibacterium sp.; assembly: GCF_963972885.1. Taxonomy (NCBI): domain Bacteria; kingdom Pseudomonadati; phylum Pseudomonadota; class Alphaproteobacteria; order Hyphomicrobiales; family Devosiaceae; genus Pelagibacterium; species uncultured Pelagibacterium sp. Next base: position 10,040 of record NZ_CAXAXY010000017.1, read on the forward strand.
ATGGCGCTGCAGGATCGCGATTCCGGCGCCATCATCACCATCCACGTCGAGCCCGAGCACAAGGCCAAGCATTCGGGAATAGTCGTGTTGTGATTCAGGTGAGAGCTGGCTGCAAACGGGAGGAAGCTGCGCTTCCGGCCACGCCTTGCTGACCGATCCCCTGTCACCCCGGCCCCCGAGCCGGGGTCTGGTACACTCGGCGCTTGAGACAGTACCGCCAGCGCCGCCGGTTACTGGATCCCGGGTCTTCGCCCGGGATGACGGCGGTTAATATGAGGACCACGATCCTCCAATGCCGCTTCAGGCCAGGGCGGTCTCCGGGAAAAGCGGTGACGTTCGGCCAAGCGAATTTGCCTAAAATCCAACGGGCTTGAAGCACTCCCCGTTCAGTCCCCTTGTTTAGGGCTCTTTGCAATACGAGCCAAACACGATACAAATTAACCATTGATTAAGCTTAACATCGCGTTAATGGCTGGATCGGGTTAAAGGTCAGGGCAACGAGATAACGGCATCACTGTGAGGTGCCGAACCGGACAAGGGGACACATGGCGGGGCATTTGGCGCGGGGCAGACACGCCATCTTGAAGTGGGTGACAGGGGCCGTTCTCGGTCTCGTGAGCCTTTTTCCGGCGTATGGGCAAGAGGCGGTTCTGACCGCCGATCTGCTCAGCGACTACGTTTCCGAAGGCTATGTGAGCACCGCCGAGCGCAAGCAGGTCGCCGCCTCGGAAATTCACTGCCTTGCCCAGGCCATCTATCATGAATCGCGCGGCGAACCCGACCGGGGACAATGGGCCGTGGCCTCGGTGATCCTCAATCGCGTCGACAGCCGCACCTATCCCGACACCGTATGCGGCGTGGTGTTCCAGAACGCGCATATGGTCAATCGCTGCCAGTTTTCCTTTGCCTGCGACGGGCGCCCCGACGATGGCGGGCATGGCAACATCATCGACCGGGAAAGCTGGGTTCAGTCCAACATCATGGCGATGATCGCCTATCGCAAATCGCTTGAAGGCGGGCGCCCCGAGGATGGGCTGACCACCGCCATGCATTTCCACACAACCACGGTTTCGCCCTCCTGGGCCTCGGCCTATACGCAGGTCGCCGCGATCGGGAACCACATCTTTTACTGATTGATGGCGAGGTGCGGGCGCGCGCTGACGCTGGTATCCCAACTCCGCGTCATCCCGGGCGAAGACCCGGGATCCAGTAGCCGGCAGCGCCGGCGATTCTGTCTCACGCGCTGAGTGTACTGGACCGCGGCTCAAGGCCGGGGTGACAGGGTGGAGACTTTGGCACGTATAGAGCTTGCACAAAAGAAAACCCGCACCGGACGTATCCGGCGCGGGCCTTCCTCACTGTGAGACTGCGGGTGTCTTGAAGCCTTATTCGGCAGCCACCGCGAGGCGGGGGCCGGCTTCGGCGATCTGGGCGTCGGCGGCGGCAAATTTTTCGAAATTGGCTTCGAACAACCCGACAAGCCTGGCCGACTGGCGGTCATAGGCGGCCTTGTCCTGCCAGGTTTCGCGCGGGGTGAGCAGCTTTGAATCCACACCCTCGACGGCAAGGGGTACGGCAAAGCCGAACACCGGATCGATGCGGGCGGGCACATTGATCAATTCGCCCGAGAGCGCCGCGTTGAGCAGGCGGCGGGTGTCCTTGATGGAAATGCGCTTGCCAACGCCAAAAGCGCCGCCGGTCCAGCCGGTGTTGATCAGCCAGCATTCGGCAAGGCTCTCACGGATGCGCTTTTTGAGCATGCGGCCATAGACCGTTGGGTGCAGGCTCATGAACGGGGCGCCGAAACAGGCCGAGAACGTGGCCTGGGGTTCGGTGACGCCGCGCTCGGTGCCGGCCACCTTGGCGGTGTAGCCCGAGAGGAAATGATAGATGGCCTGTTCGGGCGAAAGCCTTGCAATGGGGGGCAGGACGCCGAAGGCATCGGCGGTCAAAAGCACGACATTGGTCGGCGTGGGGCCGGTGCCGGTGCGCGAGACATTGTCGAGCACATAAAGCGGGTACGCGGCGCGGGTGTTTTCGGTTTTCGAGCCGTCGTCGAAATCGGGCTCGCGGCTGTTTTCGTCGAGCACGACGTTTTCGAGCACGGTGCCGAAGCGCTTTGTGGCGGCAAAGATTTCCGGCTCGGCCCTGGGCGAGAGATTGATGGTTTTGGCGTAGCACCCGCCTTCGAGATTGAAGACGCCATCGTTGGACCAGCCATGCTCGTCATCGCCGATCAGGATGCGTTCGGGATCGGTCGAGAGCGTGGTCTTGCCGGTGCCCGAGAGACCGAAGAACAGGGCCGTATCGCCCCCTTTGCCGGTGTTGGCCGAGCAGTGCATGGGCAGAACGCCATCCGAGGGCGCATGGAAATTGAACAGCGAAAACACCGATTTCTTGATTTCGCCGGCATAGGCCGTGCCGCCGATCACGACGATGTTGCGCTTGAGATCGAGCGCGATCACCGTTTCGGAGCGGGTGCCGTGGCGGGCCGGATCGGCCTTGAAGGCGGGATTGTGCAGGATGGTCACATCGGGCGCGAACCCATCGAGCCCGGCGCGGGCCGGCCGGATCAAGAGATTGCGGATGAAGAGCGCATGCCAGACCGAAGGGGTGAGCACCTCGACATTGAGCTGGTGCTTGAGATCGGCGCCGGCGAAAAGCTGCTGGCCGAACAGATCGGCGCCCTTAAGCGATGCGGTGAAATCGGCGAGCAGGGTTTCGAACTGGGCCGGATCGAGCGCCGCGGTGTTGTCCCACCACACAAGATTGTCGGTCAAATCGTCGCGCACGATGAATTTGTCGGACGGGGAACGGCCGGTGAACCTGCCCGTATCGGCGACAAAGGCGCCGTCGGCGCTGAGCCGCCCCTGCCTGTTGGCAATGGCGGTTTCAACAAGGATCGGTGCGGTGTCGTTGAACCGGACCGAAGCGGCGTTTGCGGCGACGGATCTGGCAAGGCTCTGGCACGTCGTGGTCATCTGGGGCACTCATTAATGCTATGATATATCGAGCGCTACCTTAGGGCCGCACCCGTCCCCGCTTCCATCTGGCAATGGGTCGTAAGACGTTCGTCTAGAGGGGCTTTGCGTCCCTGGCCCGCGCGGCCCTTTGCGTGTTGGGGCGGCGCAATGAGGGCCGGCGGCGGCGGGACAAAGCCGCGCAGGGCGGAACCGGTGCGCGCGGCAGGCGTTGGTCTTGCCATAATTTACGCGTATTGTGCACGGCAAAAGTCAGCATAAAGAGTTCATTCAGGCGACATTGCAAAGTGCCGGGGGCCTTCTTACCTGCCGGGCGCTCGCAACAGATAAAGGGAAATTCATGCCCAAGATCGCTCTTGTCGATGACGACCGCAATATTTTGACGTCGGTCTCGATGACGCTGGAAGCCGAAGGTTATCAGGTCGCCACCTATACCGATGGCGCGTCAGGACTTGACGGGTTGACCTCGGAGCGGCCCGATCTCGCCATTCTCGACATCAAGATGCCGCGCATGGATGGCATGGAACTGTTGCGCAGGCTGCGGCAGAAATCGGACGTGCCGGTGATCTTTCTCACCTCCAAGGACGAGGAGATCGACGAATTGTTCGGGCTCAAGATGGGCGCCGACGATTTCATCACCAAGCCGTTTTCCCAGCGCCTTCTGGTCGAGCGCGTCAAGGCCGTGCTGCGCCGCGCCGCCGCGCCCAAGGAAGCGGGATCGACGGTGATCAATGGCGAGGAGGGCGCGCCCAAGACCTCGCTCGAACGCGGCTCGCTGGTCATGGACCAGGAGCGCCATACCTGCACCTGGAAGGGTCAGCGGGTGACGCTGACGGTGACCGAGTTTCTGATCCTTCTGGCGCTGGCCCAGCGGCCGGGCGTGGTCAAGAGCCGCAATGCGCTCATGGACGCGGCCTATGACGACCAGGTCTATGTCGACGACCGGACCATCGACAGCCACATCAAGCGGCTGCGCAAGAAGTTCAAGAGCACCGACGACAGTTTTGACATGATCGAAACGCTCTATGGGGTGGGCTACCGCTTCAAGGAGCAATAAAACAATGCCTTGGGCATTTGTTTGAAGGCGCTCCAGTTGGACGCAGGCGAGACCATTTCAGGATCGGCTCCCCCTTCGAAGGGAGAGGAAAAGGCCAAGGCCGCCCGGGAACGCCAGGCGGCCCGCCAGCCGTTCATGCGCCCGCTGTTCGCATTTTTCCGCGGATTGGGGCATCTGATCAACTTCACGTTCTTTTCCTCCCTCACCCGGCGGATCGTGATCCTCAACCTTGCAGCGCTGGCCGTTCTGGTGGCGGGGATCATGTATCTCAACACCTTCCGGGCCGGGCTGATCGACGTGCGCGTTTCCGCGCTGCGGGTGCAGGGGGAGATCATTTCGGCGGCGGTCGCGGCGTCGGCCACCGCGGATTCCGATTCCATCACCGTCAATCCCGACCGGCTGCTCGAGCTCTACATGGGGGATTTCCCCTCCTCCTACACACTGTTCGATCCGGCACTGGAATTTCCCATCAGTCCCGAGCGGGTCGCCCCGCTTTTGCGCAACCTCGTGACCCCAACCCGCACGCGGGCCCGGATCTACGACCGGGACGGGCTGATGATCCTCGATTCGAACAATATCTATGCCAGCGGGGAAATCCTGCGCTCTTCGAGCACGGAGGAGAGCGCACAGTCCCAGCCGTTCTTTTTTGCCGTCTGGAACTGGTTCAGCCGGCTTTTGCGCGGTGGAGACTATCCGGTCTATCAGGATTATCCGGCCCATGAGGGGCTGCGCTACCCCGAAGTGGCTTCGGCGCTCAGCGGTTCGCCCGCCGATATCGTGCGGGTCGATGAGCGCGGGCAGTTGGTGGTGTCGGTTGCGGTGCCCGTACAGCGCCAGCGCTCGGTGGTGGGCGCGTTGCTTTTGTCGACGAGCCCCGGGGAAATCGACGCCATCGTGGCCCAGGAGCGCTGGTCGATCCTGCGGCTGGCGCTGGTGGCGGCGCTGGTGACGGGCACGCTTTCGGCGCTGATGGCGGGCACGATCGCCGGGCCGATGCGGCGGCTTTCGGCGGCGGCCGAGCGGGTGCAAAGCTCGATGAAGGCGCGGGCGGAAATACCCGATTATACCGACCGGTCCGACGAAATCGGGCACCTTTCGGGGTCGCTGCGGGCCATGACCAACGCGCTTTACAACCGCATAGAAGCCATCGAGCGGTTCGCGGCCGATGTGGCCCATGAGCTCAAAAACCCGCTGACCTCGTTGCGCAGCGCCGTGGAAACCCTGCCGCTGGCCAGGACCGAAAAGGACCGCAAGCGGCTCGCCGACATCATCCAGCACGACGTGCGCCGTCTCGACCGGCTGATTTCCGACATCTCCAACGCCAGCCGCGTCGATGCGGAACTGGCGCGCGAAAACACCGAAATCGTCAATCTGGGCGAACTGGCAGAAGCCATCGTTTCGATCCAGGCCGATCTGGCGGCCAGCCGCGATGTGTCGGTGGTGCTCGAAATCGAGGACAGCAAATATGGGCCGCTGGTCAAGGGTCACGATACGCGGCTGGCGCAGGTCTTTACCAATCTGATCGACAACGCCGTCTCGTTTTCGCCCGACGGGGGCACGGTGACGGTGAGGATTTCGACCAGGGCCGAGAGCGTGATTGCCCGGGTGGAGGACCAGGGGCCGGGGCTGGGCGACACGGAAAAAGTGTTCCAGCGCTTTTACACCGACCGGCCCGAAGCCGAGAGCTTTGGCGACCATTCGGGGCTGGGGCTGTCGATTTCCCGCCAGATCGCGCAGGCCCATCAGGGCACGCTTGACGCAGGCAACCAAAGCAATGCAACTGGAGCGGTGTTTACCCTCACCCTACCCAGAGCGAAAACTTGAGCGCACAAAAGCACAACGCCCACGGCACCGGCATCCTGATCGGCCATCACGGCATCCTTCTCACCGGAGTTTCGGGGGCCGGCAAATCGCTTCTGGCGCTCGATCTGCTCGAACAGGCACGGCTACGGGGGGAAACGGCGCTGCTGATTTCCGATGACCGGGTGGTGCTGTCGAGCGATGAGGACGGGCTGATCATGGAAGCGCCCGAGACCATCGAGGGCATGATCGAATTGCGCGGGCGCGGTATCATCACGCTGCCTTTTGCCAAGAAGGCCCATGTCCATCTGGTCGTCGACCTTGTCGAAGACGAAGAGCGCCTGCTCGAGGAATCGGCGCTGACCACCAAAATCGAAGGCATCTGGGTGCCGCGCTGCCCGGTTCCGCGGCGCGGGCGGATCGACGGGCTGCACCAGCGGTTTTTAGTTCATGCTGCATTAAGAGCGCTTGGCGCCATATAGGCATGTCGGGTCCGATTTCGCGGGATGGCGGGCCGAAAAGACTTGAAACCTTTACCGTCCCGATCAAGACTCCGCCCCGGTTGCGCGGACAGAAAAAGGTAGCGAAGCGATCATGATGGGCTTGGTCCTCGTGACCCATGGCAGGCTTGCCGAGGAATTCCGATCGGCACTCGAACACGTCGTGGGGCCCCAAGACGGCATCGCTTCGGTCTCCATCGGTCCGGAAGACGATATGGAAGGCCGGCGGCAGGACATCATTGCCGCGGTGGAATCGGTCGATAGCGGGGATGGGGTTGTGATCCTGACCGACATGTTCGGCGGCACGCCCTCCAACCTGGCCATTTCGGTGATGCAGGATCGCGATATCGAGGTGCTCGCGGGGCTGAACCTGCCCATGCTGGTCAAGCTGGCGCGTATCCGGCCTGAAATGGCAATGCGCGACGCGGTGCGCCTTGCAGCGGAGGCCGGGCGTAAATACATTAACGTCGCCAACGACGTCTTAGGAAAATGAGCACAACCGTTACCGAGCCGGGCAAAGCCGTCTGCCAGCGGCTGACCATCTGCAACAAGCGCGGCCTGCATGCGCGCGCTTCGGCGCGTTTCGTGCGCACGGCCGATCATTTCGACGCGCAGGTCAGTGTGACCCGCGATGGCGTGACCGTGGGCGGGACCTCGATCATGGGGCTCATGATGCTTGCGGCGGGGCCGGGATCGACGATTTTGGTCCAGGCGACGGGCAATCAGGCTCGCGAGGCCGTCGAAGCGCTGACCGAGTTGGTCAGTTGCGGGTTCGACGAGGACCAGGACGGCGAACCGGGGGCCTGAGGGTACTTTCAGCGCCGGCGAAAGGACGCCCCAAAAGATGCTCAAGCGCATTGTCTGCCTGATCGGTGCCGCGCTCGGCGGCATAACACTGTCCCAAGCCCCGGAATATTCCCAGCAATACACCCAGCGCCTTGCCGGTGCCGTCGATGAATTGACGGCGATCATCGCGCAGTTCGATGCCGACGCCGCCCGGTTCGGGCTCACCCGGCAAGAGGGGCTGGAGCGCTATCAGGCCAGCGCCGACGGGTTTCTGACCGAACGCGGGATTTCCATGGAAACGGTGTTCAACCGCCACGAACGGCTTTCCACCCAATTGGCCGATCTGCGCCAGGCGCCGGCCGGAACCCAGCTTTTCGAGATCGCGCAGTATTTCGACACCGAAGTGGGCGCAGCCGCACTCGAGGATTTCGAGCCGGCCGTGCCGCTGACGATTGCGGGGCTGGCCTATGTGATTTTCGGGCTGGCTTTGGGGTTCGTGGTTTTCTGGGTGCTGGCCAGCCTGCTCGGCGCACCGTTCCGCAGGCGGCGGAGCCGGGTCAGGATCAGCCGGGCCGAGCGGATGTAGTGGCCCCACCCTCCATAGCAACATTGCTCAGTCTACCAGAAAGCCCTTTGGAGGAAGCATTTCAGCAGCGAGAAGCGCCCCGCGCTCGATCTCCGCGTCAGACAACTCAGGAGAAAGACTCGCTTCTATTGACGTAATCTCATCGAGCAGCCGAATAACGGTTTCATCATCAAACTGCGCCGCGGATGTACCCTCTTTCTCTTCAATCGCCTTGATTAGCTGCAGGGTCATTTCATGCACCAGAGCGGACGGGAGGTTGTGCTCCTCGTCCTCGAAGATATCTTTCTCATATCTATCAAAATTCTCCGCCTGCTTAATATAACGTGCTGTATAATAGAGGCAGGACCTAGCATCTTCCCGAGATTTTCCCTCGATTGCCTTCGCAATGATCATTTCTATCCGATCCTTATTACGTCAAACGCCGATTGCGGTAGGTCGGCCACGATATATTCATGAGACAGAGGATTAGCGCGATCCTTGACCTCGACTTTTTGATAATAAGGAACAGCTTCAACCCTTGAGATTACACATAGCAAGGGCCGGAACTGTTGAGGAGGGGCCATTTTGCAGATCGTATGAATTTCGCGCTTCTGATCATCAGTGATCTGTCCACGACTTGCCATTATATCTGCGCCCCGCCGAATTCCCATTTTATTAAGTTTAATCTTGGTGCCGTGTAAGTCGGCCCCATCAATCTCCTTCTTTATCGTCTGATATATTTCTAAAGGCGACGAGCTCGGCGGAACAGTAAAATGCGGGGACAAGAAGTCAGACCCAAAATAAGGCGTGCACCACATATAGTGGCGACCGCTATAATATTTCATATTAACATTGTAAGCGAGCGTCGTCATCGCGGAGTACAAGATAGGATGGGTAATCGTATTTAGACTCATTCCGTCTCGTATCCTGCAAATGTTCATTTCTTTCCGTAGATTATGTCGCGCTTTTCAACCTCGCAAGCATATATCAGCGCCTCAGTGAGCGTCTGAGGTAGATCTCGATGAGACCAAGGGTCTCCTTCGAGGGATATAAAACTTTCTTTATATCCCGGTTGCGGGAGCGGCCCTCTGTCTTGTATAAGCGGCCCACGCTTTTTTCAGTTATCAGACGTGGAGATCGGGCCGATGAGCGCCGCATCCAATTACGCCGTCAAGGACATCTCGCTGGCCCCCTATGGCCGCAAGGAAATCGAGATGGCCGAGATCGAAATGCCGGGCCTGATGGCCATAAGGGCCGAATATGCCGCCAGCCAGCCCCTAAAGGGGGCGCGCATTGCCGGATCGCTCCATATGACCATCCAGACAGCGGTGCTGATCGAAACGCTCGTCGCCCTGGGCGCAGACGTGCGCTGGGCGTCGTGCAACATCTTTTCGACCCAGGACCATGCGGCCGCCGCGATTGCCGAGGCGGGCATTCCGGTGTTTGCCCACAAGGGCGAAACGCTGGCCGAATACTGGGACTTTGCCGACCGCATTCTCGATTGGGGCAATGGCGAGGTCGCCAACATGATCCTCGACGATGGCGGGGACGCAACCATGCTGGTGCTAATCGGCGCGCGCGCCGAGACCGATCCTTCGGTTCTGGCCAATCCTTCCAACGAGGAAGAAGAAGAGCTTTTCCGGGTCATCAAGGCGCGGCTGGCGAAAGAGCCGGGCTTTTATTCCAAATGCCGCGCATCGATCAAAGGCGTTTCCGAAGAAACCACGACCGGCGTGATGCGGCTTTACCAGCTGCAGGAAAAGGGCGACCTGCCCTTCCCGGCCATCAACGTCAACGACAGCGTGACGAAATCGAAATTCGACAACAAATATGGCTGCCGGGAATCCCTTGTGGACGCCATCCGCCGGGGCACCGACGTGATGATGGCGGGCAAGGTGGCGATTGTTTGCGGTTATGGCGATGTGGGCAAGGGTTCGGCCGAATCCCTGCGCGGCGCCGGGGCGCGCGTGCTGGTGACCGAAGTGGACCCGATCTGCGCGCTGCAGGCGGCCATGGACGGCTATGAGGTGGTGACGCTCGAAGACGCGATTGAACGCGCCGATATCGTTGTGACCGCGACCGGCAACAAGGATGTTCTGACCATCGAGCATATGCGCCGGGTCAAGAACATGGCGATCGTTTGCAATATCGGGCATTTCGACAACGAGATCCAGGTTGCCGCGTTGCGCAACCTGAAATGGACCAACGTCAAGCCGCAGGTCGATATCGTCGAGTTTCCCGGCGACAAGAAGATGATCCTTTTGTCCGAAGGGCGGCTGGTGAATCTGGGCAATGCGACCGGGCACCCCTCGTTTGTGATGAGCGCATCGTTTTCCAACCAGACGCTGGCCCAGATCGAATTGTGGACCAAGGGCGAGGACTACGAAAACCAGGTCTATGTGCTGCCCAAGCATCTCGACGAGAAGGTCGCGAGCCTGCATCTGGCAAAGCTGGGGGCCAAGCTGACGACGCTGTCGGCGGCGCAGGCCGATTATATCGGGGTGCCGGCAACCGGGCCGTTCAAGGCCGATCACTACCGCTATTGAGGCACTGCAGCCGAAACCCTTGACGCTGCCGGTTACTAGATCCCGGCTCAGGGCCGGGATGACGGCAGAGGGTTTGAGGGCCGGCGCGTTAACCTTTATGAACGGATCTGGGGCGCTTCGGCGCCCCTTTTGTTAACCTTTTGAGGAACAAATCAGGATCAGAAAGGCTGCTCGGGACTGTGCAAGCCCTAAGTTATCCACGGGCCGTCAGTTTGACTCTTTTTCGCGATTCGCGGCGCGGTTATGGTTAACTGATTCGGGGGGCTTTCCGGCCACCTCAGGGGCAGTCAAGGCAAATCATTGAGCAAGAGGGCATCAGGAATGCAGCCGGCAGGATTCCGGAAATTTACGGGATTCATGGCCATTGGCGTTGCGGGCGCAGCTCTTTTTGCCGCCTCCCCGGCCCTTGCCGCTCCCTTTGCAGCCACCGCCATATCGGGCGCCGCCCCCTACACGATGGCGCTGGGCGCCGCCGGGTTCGGGCTGGTCGCAACGCTTTTGGCGCTCAAATGGCGGCGCGAGGCGGAAGTGGCACAGCTCGATGCCAGCGAAAAGCTGGGCGCGATGCGCGCCGCGCTCGATGAATTCGAGGGGCTTTTGGCCGGGATGCCCGAAGTCACCATCATCTGGCGCGACACGGGGATCGAGCCTTCGGTGATCGGGCCGATCACGGCGCTCTTGCCGGGGGAAAACCGGCCCCATGCGGTGCTCGAATTCCGCTCATGGCTCGAAGACGAAGCGGCGCGTGCGCTGGCGGGACGGCTGACCGATCTGCGGATCGAGGGGCGGGTTTTCGAAACATCGGTGACCGCGCGCGACGGGCGGATCATCCGGGCCACAGGGCGACTGGTGGGCGGCGCGGCGGTCGTGCGGCTGCGGCCCTCGGGCGCCAATGTGGAACCCCCGCTCAAGGGTGCGGATCTGACCCGCCTGCCCTCTCCGGGCGAAGCGCAGGCGATCCTTGCGAACCTGACCATCCCGGCCTGGTTGCGCGACAAGGACGGGCTGCTGATCTACACAAATGCGGCCTATCTTCATTTTACCCGCACGCTGGGGCTCAAGGGCGAGCGCGGCACGGCGCCCGACATTTTCGACGTGGCAACACGCGAGCGGCATTTGAAGGCCATCGAGGATGCGGCCGATACGATTGCCTTTACCGAGGAGCACGCCATTGCCGGGGGGCTCGAACTTGTGCTGTTTCCGCTTTCGGGCGGCAGCGCGGGCTATTGCTACTTGCCCGTGGCGCGGGCCAAGCCGGCCGAGACCGAGGATCCCGAGCCCGATCTGGGGCATCTGACCACGGTGATCGATGCGTTGGCGACGCCCATTGCCGTGTTCGACAAGCGCCAGCAACTGACCCATTACAACACCGCTTACGCCAATTTCTGGGGACTGGACACGGGCTGGCTCAACACAGAACCCAATGAAAAGGCGATCCTGGACAAATTGCGCACGCAAGGGGCGCTGCCGGCGGAGACCGATTATCGCGACTGGCGCGGCAAGCATTTGATGAGCTATGCGCTGACCGCGCCGCGCGAGGTGCCCTGGTATCTGCCCGACGGGCGCTGCGCCAATGTGATCGCCGCCCCCGCGACAGGCACGGGCGGGGTGATCTATGTCTTTGAAGACATGACCGAACGGCTGGCGCTGGAAACACGGCACAATGCGCTGATGCATGTGCAGCGCGAAACGCTCAATGCGCTGACCGAGGGCGTTGCGGTGTTTGGCACCAACGGGCGGCTCAAACTGCACAACCCGCGGCTCTCGATGCTGTGGAAGCTGCCCATGAACACGCTGGGCAACCATCCCCATATCGACGAGGTCGCAAGGGTCTGCGCCGAAGCGTTCCCCGAGGACGGGCGGCGCATCTGGGGGGATTTGAAACAGCGGATCATCGATCTCAACCCGACCCGATCCGACACCAAGGGGCGGATCACCCGCGCCGACGGGCGGTTGCTCGATTATGCGGTGGTGCGGCTGCCCGACGGGCAGACCATGATGACCTTCGTCGATGTTTCGGAAAGCGCCAATTACGAGCGGGTGCTCAAGGAACGCAACGAGGCGCTGATCGCGGCGGATCGGTTGAAAGATACCTTCGTTCAGAACGTTTCCTACGAGTTGCGCTCGCCGCTGACCAATATCATCGGCTTTGCCGATCTTCTGGCCTCGGGCGAAGTGGGGCCGCTGACCGACAGGCAGCGCGCCTATACCGATTATATCCGGTCTTCGAGCGCCAATCTGGGGCTGCTGATCGACAACATTCTGGACCTGGCGACCGTGGATGCGGGAATTGCCCAGCTCAATCCCGAAATGCTCGACATTTCCACGCTGATCGAAAAGGCGCGGGCCGGGCTCGATGCGACGTTTTCGGGCGGGGACGAAAAAGTCGATCTGGCGGTCGAGATCGAGGACGATCTGCCGACATTCGTCGCCGATGGCACGCGGATCGTGCAGGTGCTTTACAATCTCTTGTCCAACGCGGCGCGGTTTTCCGATCCCGGGTCGCAGGTGCGGCTCAAGGTCTCGGCGCGGGGACATGAGCGGATCGCCTTTGCGGTCGAGGACGACGGGGTGGGCATACCCGAGGATGTGCGCAACGCGATGTTCCAGCGCTTCGAGGGGCAATCGGTCGAGGGGCGCCAGCGGGGCGCCGGGCTGGGACTGGCGATCGTCAAGACCTTCGTCAATCTGCATGGCGGCTCGGTTCTGATCGAGGGCCGCCAGCCGCGCGGCACGCGGGTGACGGTGATCATCCCGTCCAACACCGCGCTGGCCCAGAACGCGGGCGAATAGGGTCATGATCGCGCTGTTCGCGCCCGATGCGGCAGCAACCGACGCCATCGGGGCGGCGATTGCCGGCCATCTTCGCGCGGGCGATATCGTAACGCTCGAGGGCGATCTGGGGGCGGGGAAGACGGCGCTGGCGCGGGCCATCATCAGGGCGCGGCTCAATGAACCCAACCTCGAAGTCCCCTCGCCCACTTTCGCCATCGTCCAACCTTATCGTGGCATCGTCCATGCCGATCTTTACCGGCTGGCCGATGAATCGGAAATCGACGAGTTGGGGTTGATCGAGGACGAGAACGACATCGTGCTTGTCGAATGGCCCGAGCGCGCGCCCTCGCTTATGCGGCGGCCGGGGCTGGGGATTGCCATCGGCATGGGGGCTGCGGGCAACGGGCGCGTGTTGAGCGTTATCGCAAGAGGCCGCGAACCTAAGGGGCTGGCCGATGCGCTTGCGCCGTGGCGGGTCGAGGAGACACAATAGGTCATGAGCGATTCCTTTCCCGTGCCACCCATTTCCGTGCCCGACGTGATGCTGCTTGCCGCAGGGCTGGGCACGCGCATGCGGCCCCTGACCTTCGAGCGGCCCAAGGCGCTGATCGAGGTGGCGGGCAAGCCGCTGATCGATCACGCGATCGATGCGGCGCTGGCCGAGGGGTGCATGCGGTTCGTGGTCAATGCCCATCACAAGGCGGAAATGATCGCCACCCATTTTGCGCGGCTCGAAAGCGCCCTGCCCGATCTGGGATTTGCGGTGAGCCATGAAAAAGAGAGGCTGCTCGATACGGGCGGCGGGCTGCGCAAGGGGCTTGAGCTTTTGAGGTCCGATCCGGTGCTGGCGCTCAACACCGATACGTTCTGGCTGGCTGGCAGCGACACCCCGATTGCGCGGATGCAGGCATGTTTCGAGGCGGGCGAGGCCGATATCGTGCTGTTGTGCGTGGCGCCCGACAAGGCTTCAGGGTTTCGCAAGGGCGCCGATTATCTGATGGACGCAGACGGGCGGTTGAGCAAGACCCATGGGCGGCCGATGGTCTATGCGGGCGCAGCGCTGATTTCGCGGGCGCTGGCCGCGACGGGACCGGATGTGCCGTTTTCGCTTTATCGGCATTTTGAAACCGCGCGCGAGGCGGGGCGGCTCCGGGGCGTTGAAATCGGCGCTCCATGGTTTCATGTCGGCGACCGGCAGGCGCTCAAGCGCACCGAGCAGGATATCGGCGCGCTGGTGTGATGGCGCGCTCGGGCACCATTTTTTCCATCGCGCCGCACGCGCCGTTTCTCCCTACGCTGGCGGACGCGATCATCGAGGGGCGGGTTGCGCCGGGCTGGCGGCGCGACGGGCCGTTCTGGCTCTCTGACTTCACGATCTATCTGCCGACGCGCAGGGCGGCCAACACGCTGTCGCGCATCCTTGCCGACCGGCTGGGCGACACCCCGATGCTGCTCCCCGACATACGGCCGCTGGGCGGGGACGATCCGAGCCAGGAACCGTTCATTCCGCCCTATGAGCCGGTGGAGTTGCCCGGTGCGATCAACAGGTTCAAGCGGCGGCTGCTGCTGGCTGAAATCATCGAGCGCTGGCTGGCGGTGACGGGCGAGGGTGCGTTTTCGGCGCCGGGTTTAGGCGGGGTTTCAGGGGCGCCCAATGGGGCGGAAATTTTCGCGCTGGCCGATTCGCTGGGCACGCTGATCGACGATTTCACCATTGCGCGGCGCGATCCGCGTTCGCTGAAAAGCATCGAGAGCGATCAATTGCCCGCCCAATGGCAAGAGCACCTCGATTTCGTGACCTTCGTTCTGGACGCCTGGCCGCAGATCCTGGCCGGTGAAGGTGAAATGGAGGCGGCCGAACGCACCAATATCCTGCTTGAGCGCAAGGCGGCATCACTTGCGCTGGTGCATGGGGACAGACCCGTGGTGGTGGCCGGTTCGACCGGGTCGATCCCGGCGACGGCGGACCTGATCGCTTCGGTGGCAAAGCTGGCCAATGGGGCCGTGGTTCTGGCCGGGCTCGATACGCGGATCGATGGAGGCACCCTTGCCGCACTGGACGATCCGAAGCGCAATCCGCATGGGCATCCGCAATACGGGCTGGCGCGTCTGCTCAAGCGGGTCGGCACGCTGCCCGAGGCGGTGACCGAGCTGGCGCCTGAGGAGGCGCCGCGCACCAAAATTTTGAATGCGGCGCTGGGGCTGCCGGACGCCACCGCGCAATGGCAGACGGTTGCGCAGGATCTGGGCGCAGAGCTGCAGGCAGGCACACAAGGGCTGTCGCTGGTCGTGGCGCGCACGCCGGAGGAAGAAGCCCGGGCCATTGCCGTGTGCGTGCATGACGCGCTGGAATACGGCAAATCGGTGGCGATCATTGCGCCCGACCAGACGCTGGCGCGGCGGATTTGCGCGGAACTGGCGCGGTTTGGCGTGCCGCTCGACGATGCGGCGGGGACGCCATTGCTGCTCTCGCGCGCCGGGCGGCTGGTGCGGCAAGCGGTGAGCGTTCTGGCCAATGGGCTGAACGCCGTCGATATCATGGCGCTGCTGCGCAACCGGCATGTGGCGCTGGGACTGGGGCGGGGGGCGGTGGCGCCGGCGAGCGAATGGCTCGATCTGGGGATCCTGCGCGGACAAAGGCCCCTGCCCGGCTTTGACGGTTTGCGGCGCGCCGTCAGCGACAATCGCGACGGTATCACCAGGCGTCCGGCGCTCAAGCTCGATGCGGACAAGGCGCAGGCGGTTCTTGGATTGATCGATGCGCTGGAGGCGGGATTGGCGCCATTGGCCGGACTGATGGCGCGGGATGAGTTTGCGGCGAGCGCGGTCGCTGAGGTGATCGGCGAGACAATCGAGCGGTTGAGGGACGTACCGCAAGACGAAAAAATCGCGCCCCTGGAGGGCGAGGACGAACTGGCACGCTGGATCGAGCTGGCGGCTCGGCAGGGCGCGCGGGGGCCAAGACTTTCGGGCGGCGGGCTGGCGTTTGCGCTGGAGGGGCTGATGGCCGGCCAGAGCGTGCGGCCGCGCCAGCCCGATGCCGAGGACGTGCAATTGTTCGGGCGGCTGGAAGCGCGGCTGATGGATGCCGACCGAGTGATTTTGGCCGGGATGATCGAAACGGTGTGGCCGGAAGTGGCCGATCCGGGGCCGTGGATGAGCCGGGGCATGCGGCTGGCGGCCGGGCTGGAGCCGCCCGAAAAGCTGCATGGGCTGGCAGCCCATGATTTTCTGATGGCGGCGGGCGGACCTGAAATCGTGTTTACCCTGCCCGAGCGGGCCGGGACATCGCCGGCCAATCCCTCGCGGCTGATCCAGCGGCTGGAAGCCTTTGTGGGGCCCGAGATCAACAAGAAGATGCAGGAGCGCGGCGCGGTCTGGGTGGAGATGGCCCGGCGGCTCGACGCCACGGGATTGCCGCCGCAACCGGCGGGGCGGCCGGCGCCCAAACCGCCGGCGCATATGCGCCCGCGCAAACTCTCGATCACCGAGGCGGAAACGCTGTTGCGGTCGCCCTACGATCTTTACGCGCGCCACGTTCTGGGGCTGCGGCGCATCGATCCGCTTGGCGCCGACCCCGATCATGCCGAGCGCGGCACGCTGATCCACGATATTTTGGGCGATTTTCTGACCGAAGGGCACGATCCGCAAAGTGCCGGCGCGTTTGACGCGATCATGGCCATCGCCCAGGAACGCTATGGGCGGCTCGATGCCATTCCGGCGCGGCGCGACATCTGGCTGGCGCGGTTTGGCGCGATTGCGCGGGCGTTTCTCGAATTCGAGCGCGACAGGCCCCAGATTGCGGCGCGGATGGCGGAGATTTCCGGCAGCATCGAATTGCCGCTCTCCGATCCGCCTTTCGTTGTTTCGGGGCGGGCCGACCGGATCGACAGGACGCGGAGCGGCGGGCTCGAAATCATCGATTTCAAGACAGGTCAGGCGCCGGCGCCAAAGGAGATGAAGCGGTTCTTTGCACCGCAATTGCCGCTCGAAGCGCATATGGCACGGGTTGGCGGATTTGTGGGGGCCGAGGGCCGGACCGAAAATATGGCGTTCATCAAGCTCTCGCACGGACCCAAGGCGCTTGAGATCACCCAATACGCGGTGCCGGACGGGATGAGTCTTGCCGATGCCATCGATACGAGTTTCACCCTGTTCCAGAACCATGTGGCGGCGATGCTGCTGCGCGACGATTTTCCGATGACGGCGCGGGTTCTGCCCAAGCCCAGCCAGCGGTTCAAGGGCGATTACGACCATCTGGCGCGCACCGAGGAATGGACGCTGCTCGATGGCGGGGAGGAGGGCGAATGAGCCAAGAAATCCTTCGCGTCCCGCCCGATACCAATGCCAAGCAGGCGCGGGTGGCCGAGCCGCGGGCCAATGCCTGGGTTTCGGCCAATGCGGGGTCGGGCAAGACCTATGTGCTCTCGCGCCGGGTACTGCGGCTGTTGCTGGACGGGGCGCAGCCCGAGGCAATCCTGTGCCTGACCTATACCAAGGCGGCGGCGGCCGAAATGCGGCACCGGGTGACGGGGATTCTGGCGGGGTGGGCGCGGGCCGGCGAGGCCGGGCTGGAAGAAGATTTGTTCAAGCTTTTGGATTACCGCCCGTCGGAGGCCGAAAAGCTTAGGGCACGGAGCCTTTTCGCCCATGCGCTCGATACGCCGGGCGGGCTCAAGATCAACACCATCCACGCCTTTTGCGAGGCGGTGTTGCAGCGCTTTCCGCGCGAGGCCGGCGTGCCGGTCAATTTCACGGTCATCGAGGACGCGGACGCCACGGCGCTGTTGCGCGAGGCGCGCGAGGGGGTGATCGCCGAAGGGCTCAAGGCCGAAGGGCCGGTGGGCGCGGCGGTGCGGGCGCTGTTCGATGCGCTCAGCGACAGCCAGATCGAAACCGCGATTGGCCAATGCCTTGCCAACAACCGCAAGCTGGGTCCGATCCTTGCCGATCCCGAGCGGGCGATTGGAGCGATGCGGGCCAGCATGGGGCTGGGCGCGGGCGAGACAATCGAAGCGTTCAATCGCCAGGTTGTGGATGGGATGCTGGTTTCGACGGGCGAATTTCCCGTGATCTGGTCGCTGACACCGCCCGGCGTCGCCAAGCGGGCCGGGTTCGAGGACAAGCTGGGGCGGATCGACCGGGCGGCCCCAACCGCCAGCCAGCTTTTCGCCGCCTATCTCACCGCAGCAGGGACGGCGCCCAAGCGTGGGTTCCCGGCCAAAGCCATTGTCACGGTCATGCCCGAACTGGCCGAGCGGCTGACGGCCGAGGCGGAACGGCTCGAAGGGCTGTTCGAAAAATCCAAGGCCCTGACCATCGCCGAAAACAGCGCGGCGCTGACAAGGGTTCTCGCGGCAATCCTGAAACGCTACGAGACGCAGAAGCGGGCCCGCTCGCTTATGGATTTCGACGATCTGGTGGCGCGCACGGCGGCGTTGCTGGGCGACAGGGGCATGGGCGAATGGGTGCGCTACAAGCTCGATGCGGGGATCGACCATATCCTTGTCGATGAAAGCCAGGACACCAATCCCGAGCAATGGGCGGTAATCGATGCGCTGGTCGACGATTATTTTTCCGGAGCGGGGGCAGCGCAAAGGCCCAAGACGATCTTTGCGGTGGGCGACCCCAAGCAATCGATCTATTCGTTTCAGGGGGCCGAGCCAAAACTGTTTCTGGACAAGGGACGCGCGCTGGCGGCGGCAGCCAGGGCGGCGGGGCGCATCTGGTACGGAGAGACGCTGGAAACAAGTTTTCGCACGCTGGGGGAAATCCTTATCGGTGTGGACAAGGTGTTTGGCCGGCCCGATATCGCAGCATCGCTTCTGGCCGAAACCATCCGGCATGAGCCGGCGCGGACGCGGAAGGGCGGGCGGATCGAAATCTGGCCGGTGATCGAAAATCCCGACAGCCCGGAGATCCCGCAAGCCTGGCCGACCGAGCCGGTGGAAAGCCTTGCGGCGGCGCCAAAACAATTGGCGAACCGGATTGCCGATACGATTGCCGGCTGGATCGAAAGCCGGGCGCCGATCGGGCCGGGGGGGCGGGCGATGCGGCCCGAGGATATTTTGATCCTCGTCCAGAAGCGCAAGGGGATTTTTCCCGAGATCGTGCGGGCGCTCAAACAGCGCAATATCGCCAGCCCAGGCGCCGACCGGTTGCCGGTTTCGGCCCATATCGCCATCGACGATCTGTTGGGGCTTGCCGATTTCCTGCTCAATCCGGCCGACGATCTGACGCTGGCGGCGGTCTTGCGCTCGCCGCTGTTTGCGATTTCCGAGGAGCAATTGTTCACGCTGGCGCATGGGCGGGGGAAGGCGAGCCTTTATGAGCGGCTGGGCGCGAGCGGGATGGAGGCCGCGCAGGCCGCATATGAGCGCTTGAGCGGGCTGCGGCAGCGACTCGATTTTGATCGGCCGTACGAGTTTTTCGCGCATGTGCTGTACGGGCAGGGCGGGCTGAAACAGTTTCACGCACGGCTGGGCGAGGAAGTGGACGAGGTGATCGCCGAGTTTTTAGATCTCGCGCTCGAGCACGAGACGTCAGACCAGCCATCGCTGACCGGGTTCGTCGCTTCGATGCGGGCCTCGGACATTGTGATCAAGCGCGATCTGGTGGCCAGAGCGGGCGGCGTGCGGGTGATGACGGTGCATGGGGCCAAGGGGCTCGAAGCGCCCGTGGTGATCCTTGCCGATGCGGCGACCAAGCCGCGGGCGGTCTCCGATGCCGTATTTTTCGGCACCCGTGATGGCGAGGCGTTTTTGCTCTATTGTCCGAGCAAGGACAGCCATTGCGAGGCGTCACGGCCGCTGCGGGCCGAGGTCGAAGAACGCAATGTCGCTGAATACTGGCGCAATCTTTATGTGGGCATGACGCGGGCCGAGGAGGCGCTCCATATTGCGGGAACGCTCGACAGCCGCACCAAGGTTGAGGAAACCTGGTTCGGCGCCGTTTCGGGCGCTCTGGGCGAGGAGAGCGCTACGGTTTGCGACCATCGGGGGGACGTGTTGCGGTTTCCGGTGGCGGGGGCGGCTGACGGGGCGGGTGGGCAGGCGAGCGATGATGTGCGTGCCTCAACGCAACCGCTGAGGTTGGGGCCGCCGCAAAGGCGCGCGGCGTTGCCGATCATCACCCCGTCGCGGCATGATGAGGTCTGGGCGCCATCGGGGCTGGAAACGGCGGCGGAAAGCCTGCTCGATGCACGCGGGGCGCGGCTGCGGGGCATTGCGCTGCACGCGCTACTGCAGCATTTGAGTGCCGTACCTCAGGAGCGGCGCGAGGCCGTGGCGCTGAGCGCGGCGCAGACGCTCTTGCCCGACGATCCCGAACTTGCCGGGCCGGTGGCCGCGCGGGGGCTGGCGATCCTTTGCGATCCGGCGTTGGCCGGTCTGTTCGGAGCTGACAGCCGCGCCGAGGTGCCGTTCTCGCTTAAAGTGCGGCAGGGCGGGTCCGAGGCGCGGCTTGAGGGGCGGATCGACCGGCTGGTGGTCGGGGAGAGCGTTCTGGTGGTC
Organism: uncultured Pelagibacterium sp.; assembly: GCF_963972885.1. NCBI lineage: Bacteria > Pseudomonadati > Pseudomonadota > Alphaproteobacteria > Hyphomicrobiales > Devosiaceae > Pelagibacterium > uncultured Pelagibacterium sp. Next base: position 30,561 of record NZ_CAXAXY010000017.1, read on the forward strand.
GATTACAAGTCCGATGCGGGGGTGCCGGGCGGGCCGGAGGCGGTTTCGGTGGGGTATGTGCGCCAGTTGGCGCTATACCGGCTGGCAGCGCAGCGCCTGTTTGCGGGAAAGAGGGTCGAGGCGGCGATCCTGTGGACGGAAAATTCGCGCCTCATGACCATTCCAGCCGGTCTGCTCGATGCGGCTGTGGGCGACGTCACGGTGCTGTGAGAAGGACACCTGACAGGGAGGCTTGAACTGGCTCCCGACTCTGCCTAGCTATAGTGCAACGTAATTCTCAAAGGTCCATATGTGGGGCCTGACAATAAAGGTAGTGCCATGACCGGACACGTTACAGACGCCAATTTCTCCACGGAAGTCCTGGGCTCGAAAGAACCTGTGCTCGTTGATTTCTGGGCGGAATGGTGCGGTCCTTGCCGGGCGATCGCCCCGATCCTCGAAGAGATTTCGGGCGAGATGGCGGGCAAGGTCAAGATCGTAAAGCTCAATGTCGATGAAAATCCCGGTGTTGCCGCGCAGTATGGCGTGCGCTCGATCCCGACCATGATCCTGTTCAAGGGCGGCGAAGCTGCCGACATCAAGATCGGTGCGGGCACGCCCAAGGCCGGTCTCGTCAAATGGCTCGAAGGCCACGCCGCCTAGGGATTGGCGGATGAGGGCTGGCTGCAAACGCGGGTTTTCGCTGACGCGGACCTTCGGTTCGCTCAGCCCTGACCTGTCCTGAGATCCATTAAGGTTTCAAGATTTCTCGCCTCTCCTTTCGTTTGGGCGAGACAGCAGAACGCCTCCAGCCTTCGGGTTGGAGGCGTTTTGTTTATCGGGGCAAACTTGTGAAATCGGGCGATTGCGGGTTCACTGGCGGTGCTGTTTTGACCACTGCATGGGACCGCGCCTTATGTTTTTTTCTTTCCTGCGCGCTGCGCTGTTCGCGATTGTCGCCGTTTCGACCGCGATTGCCACGGGGCCCGCCGGCGCCCAGAGCGACCAAACTCCTGTTCCGTCAGCAGACCAGCCCCTGACCGTGGGCGTTTATGTGCACCCGCCCTTTGTCATGGAAGCCGACGGGCAATTTGACGGCATGGCGATCGAGCTGTGGCGGTGGCTGGCCTCCCAGCTCGATCTCGACAGCGAATATGTCGAGTTCAACACAATCGGCGACCTGGTGGACGCCACGGCGTCCGGGGAGGTGGACGTTGCGGTGACCAACATTACCGTGACGCGGGGACGGGCCGAGCGGATCGATTTCACCCATCCCTGGTTCGACGCCGGCCAGCGCATCATGGTCGACGAATTTTCCGGGGGGAGCTTTTTCGATCTTGTCGCGGGACTCAACGAATCGGGCCATTTGCGCGCCTATGCCTGGATTCTCGTCGTCATGATCGTCGCCACGGTTCTGGTGACGCTGTTCGACCGTCGCTTCGACAAGGATTTTCCCCGCCGCTGGAGGGACGGGCTTGCCGAGGGATTTTACACCGTCATGTCGGTTGCGACTTCGGGCAAACCGCCGGCGCGCAAGAACCTTTTCGGCTGGGCCGGCCGATTCTGGCAGGGGCTCTGGCTGGTCTGCGGCATTGCGGTTCTGGCCTATCTCACCTCATCGGTGACGAGCGTGATGACCACCCTTTCGCTCAACAACCAGATCAATACCGAGGCAGACCTGCCCGGCAGGGTGGTCGGGGTCCAGCCGGGTAGCGTATCGGAGGATTATGCACTCGAGGCCGGGCTCAACATCCGGCCGTTCAGCCATATCGATCAGGCCGTGGAGGCGCTGGTGGCGGGTCGGATCGACGCAATTGTCGGAGATGCGCCGGTGCTCGAATATTACGCGCATACCAACCCGCAACAATCGGTATCCGTTGTCGGCCCGATTTTTGCGCCGGACAAATATGGCTTTGGACTGCCCCAGCGCAGCGAGATGACGCGCCAGCTCTCGGTGGAACTGATCGGCGCACATGAAAGCGGGCTGATCGCTGAGCTTAAGACACGCTATTTCGGAGACGAGTCCTAGAGTCTTGTTTTGTCGCCTGTTCGAACCGCATAGCCGTTTCCACTCTTGCGGGACACGCTCTAAATGGCGCTTGCGGCGAAGCCCGGAATAGAGCCCGGTTTCAAACCGGCGGGGTCCTGTTCTGCCTGAGCACGGCCCCGGCCAGATAGAGCGAGCCGCAGATGACGATGCGGGCGCCTTCGAAATGGGCGGCGCGCTGCAGGGCGGCGGGGATCGAACGGGCGATGGTGGTGTCGATACCCCTGGCTTTGGGGAAACCGGCAAGCGCGCGGGCCGGCAGGGCGCCGGTTTCGCCGGGGATGGGGACGGTAAAGACGTGGCTGGCCATATCGGCCAGAGGCGCAAAGAAATTGGCGGCGTCCTTTGAGGCCATCATGCCGCACACCAGAACCAGCGGGGCGGGGCGCGCCTTGTTCATGTCCTTGAGCGCAGCAGCAAGCACCCCGGCACCGGCCGCGTTGTGGCCGCCATCGAGCCAGAGTTCCTGGCCCTCGGCGAGGTAGGACGACAGCGCGCCGCGCAGCGGCATCAGCCTGGCCGGCCAGACCACCGAGCGCAGCCCTGCGCCGAGCTGATCCTCGTTTCGGACAAGGTGGAAATGGCGCATGGCGGCAAGGGCGAGCGCCGCGTTGTCGACCTGATGGGCACCGGCCAGGGCCGGCAGGGGCAGGTCGAGCAGCCCATCCTCATCCTGATAGACGAGCTTGCCGCGCTGGGCAAAGCCGTCGAAATCGACCCCGGCGGCAAAGGGGACAACGCCAAGTTTTTTCGCTTCGGCATCGATCACTGCCATGGCGTCATCGGGCTGGCGGGCGACGACCAGCGGCGCGCCGCGCTTTATGATGCCGGCCTTGGCCGAAGCGATTTCGGCGATGGTTTCGCCCAGGAACTGGGTGTGATCGGAGGAAATGGGGGTGATGATGGTGCCGTGCGGCTTTTCGATGACGTTGGTCGAATCGAAGCGCCCCCCGAGCCCCACTTCGAGCAGCAGGTAGTCGGCCGGCATGCGCGAGAACAACAGGAAGGCAGCAGCGGTGGTGATCTCGAAAAAGGTGATCGGCCTGCCGCCATTGGCCGCTTCGCATTCTTCGAGCGCGGCGTTGAGCGCCCGGGCGGAAACGAATTTTCCGGCCAACCGGACCCGTTCGCGGAAGGCGACCAGATGGGGGGAGGTATAGACATGGACACGTTTGCCCTGCGCTTCGAGCATGGCGCGCAGGAAGGCTATGGTCGAACCCTTGCCATTGGTGCCGGCCACATGGATGACCGGCGGCAGGCGGTCCTGCGGGCGGCCGATGGCCTCAAGCATGCGCTCGGTGCGCCCAAGCTCGAGATCGATGAGCTTGGGGTGGAGCGTGAGCAGCCGCTTGAGGATCGCGTCGGTGCGGGACACGGCTGACCTATCGATTCAAAGGTTTATTCGGCGTGACCGGCGACGGGGGCATTGGCGAGGAAATCTTCGTCACCATCGCTTTCGGCGGCAAGTGCGGCGTCGCGGGTGGTGACGGTGGCGACCGCGGCCCCGGCAACGGCACGGGCAGCGGGAATGGCCTCGTTGACCGGAGCCCGGGTCAAAAGACCGATCAGCGAACCGATGGTCGAGCGCAGATCATGCCGATGGACGACCATATCGACCATGCCATGATCATAGAGATATTCGGACCGCTGGAAGCCCTTGGGGAGCTTTTCGCGGATGGTCTGCTCGATGACGCGCGGGCCGGCAAAACAGATCAGGGCACCGGGTTCGGCGATCTGGACGTCGCCCAGCATGGCATAGGAGGCCGTGACGCCGCCGGTGGTGGGATTGGTCAACACCACGATATAGGGCAGACCCGCTTCGCGCAGGCGCTGCACGGCAACCGTGGTGCGCGGCATCTGCATGAGCGAGAGAATACCCTCCTGCATGCGGGCACCGCCCGAGGCGGTGAAGATCACGAAGGGGAGCTTTTTTTCCACAGCCAGCTCAAGCCCGGTGATGATGGCGGACCCTGCCGCCATGCCGAGCGAGCCGAGCATGAAATCGCCATCCTGAACGGTGACCACCGCTTCCTGGCCATAGAGTTTGCCGGTGGCGACCACGATCGCATCGTCGCGCCCGGTGGTGTTGCGGGCTTCCTTGAGACGGTCGGTGTAGCGCTTGGTATCGCGGAATTTCAGTGGATCGGCGGCGACCGCGGGCAGGGCGATGGTTGTGTATTGGCCATCGTCAAAAAAGTGACCCAGACGATCGGTTGGCTTGATCTTCATGTGGTAGCCCGAATTGGGCACGACCCACTGATTGGCCTCCAGATCGCGATGGAACACCATTTCCCCGGTTTCGGGGCATTTGACCCACAGATTGTCCTCGACCTCGCGGCGATTGAGGAAGGAGCGAATCTTGGGGCGAACGACGTTGTCGATCCAGTTCATTTTCTCTCGTCTCAGCTTTTCATTCGGGCGGAAAGCGCTGCCCAAGATGTAGGAAGCAATTGTGGCAATACTATCAGCTTCTGGCGCTGCGTGCACCCTGCGCCAACGTGCGAACCAGATTGTGAACAGCCTGTGGAGTGCCCAGGCTGGCGCGGCCGTTTTCGAGCGATTTCTCGATTGCGGAGACCAGTGCGGAACCGACCACGACGCCGTCGGCGTCCTTGCCGATCAGCGCTGCATCCTCGACCGATTTGATGCCGAAGCCCACGGCAACGGGCAGATCGGTGACCGATTTGATGGCCTTGACCGCCGCGCCCACCGCCGCGCGGTTGCTGATTTCGGCGCCGGTGATGCCGGTCATCGAAACATAATAGACAAAGCCCGAGGCGTTGTTGAGCACGGTGGGCAGGCGGTTTGCGTCGGTTGTGGGTGTGGTGAGGCGGACGAAGTTGAGCCCGGCCTTGATCGCGGGGATGCACAATTCGTCATCCTCCTCGGCGGGGAGGTCGACGACGATCAGGCCATCGACGCCCGATTTGACCGCTTCGGCAATGAAATTTTCGACGCCATAGATGTAGATGGGATTGTAGTATCCCATCAAAACGATCGGGGTTTCATCGTCCTTTTCCCGGAAACGGGCGACCATCCGGAGGGTTTTTTCAAGGCTCATGCCGGCGGCAAGGGCACGCTGGCCGGCGAGCTGGATGGCGACCCCATCGGCCATGGGATCGGAGAAGGGCATGCCCAGCTCGATCACATCGGCGCCGGCCTCGGGGAGCCCGGCGAGAATGGCGTCGGCGGTTTCGGGATCGGGATCGCCCGCCATGATGAAGGAGACGAAGGCGGGGCGGTTTTCGGCCCGCGTCTTTTCAAACCGCTTGTCGATGCGCGAGGCGCCCATGAAATCTCCCGGTAGAAATGCCAGTTGTCGCGCGGATAAAGGACAGGTTGGGGGGTCAAGTCAACTCCGGCAACACAAAAGGCACCCGGCGTAAGCGGGGTGCCTTTTTGATGTCGGTCGCGAAAGCGGAAAATTACTTGGAGTTGAACGCGGTATCGAAAGCGTGGCGAGCCAGATCGGACCGGTTCAGACCGCGCGAGCGCAGCGCGTCGTCGGACATGCTGGACAGATCGGAATAAAGGTTCGAAGCATTGCGGGCGCGGCCCACGTCACCGAAAAAACCCGATATGGAAGCGAAAACGCCGTTGCGTGCCATTGTTCAAATCTCCTGAAAGGTGCTTGATTTCTTTAGATTTAAATGCGCTCACCAGGGGCAATAAACAAGAGCTCAATGGGTATTCCAGCCATGCGCAGAACGGAGGGCTGACGGCCAGGGACGCCCGAGCCGTCAGCCCCGGTATGCTAGGCCTTGCCCTCGGCCAGCAGCTTTTCGAGGTTGGCCAGGTTTTCCTGCCAGCCCCATTTGGCGCCGCCGATGGCTTGTTTCTGGTTGGGGTTAAAGCCGGTCTGCTCCATGCGCAGACGGGTGCCCGTGGCAGTGGGGGTGAGGGTGAAGACCACGACGCTTTCGAGCGCGTAGGCGGGATCGGAGTGCGGGTGGTTCCAGGTGTAGGACAGGGTCTTTTCGGGCTCTATGGCCAGAACCTCACATTCCACGCCGCCCCAATCGCCGCGCAGGGTGAAATTGTGCCCGATCTCGGGCTTGAAGTCGGTCTTCATCAGCCATTCCTCCATCAGGTGGGGCTGGGTGAGGGCGCGCCAGATCTTTTCGGGCGGGAAGGGGATTTCGCGTTCGACGGTGACGGTGACGGGCTGGGTCATGGCGGTTAATCCTTGGCGGGCTTTTTGGACCGGGCCGGCTTCTTGACGGCGTTGAGCGCGGCGGCGGCAGAGATCAGGGCCTTGACGGCATCCTCATCGATTTCTGCGCCTTCATGGATATCGATGGCGCGGCGCATGTTGCCCTCAAGGCTCGAATTGAACAGGCCCTTGGGGTCATTGAGCGAGGCGCCCTTGGCGAAGGTGAGCTTGACGTAGGTCTTGTAGGTTTCGCCGGTGCAGATGATGCCGGCATGAGACCAGACCGGGGTGCCACGCCATTTCCATTCCTCGAGAACTTCGGGAACGGCCTCGTGGATCAGCGCGCGGACACGGGCGAGGGTTTTTCCACGCCAATCGCCAAGATCGGCGATGCGGGCATCGATCAGGCGCGTCGCATCGGCCTGGGTGTTTTCACTGGTTTGAGGCGATTTTTTCATAAGGCGTACCGTTCAGAGTTTTTCGCCGGGCAGCTTGCTGGCCTGTTCGATCCATGCGGCGAACCGGTCCTCATCGAACCCTTTGTCCTCATAGATATCGAGATAGCGCACTGCCGGATATTTCGAGGTGCCGGGCGGGGGCGGATCGAGATCGCTGCCCCTAAAGAAGGTCACCTTCACGTATTTCGTCATGCAGTGGTAGGAGGTGAACCAATAGTCCTTTTCGACCCCGTAAAAGGGCGAGTTCCATTTCACTGCCTTTTCGAGGTTGGGCACCACGCGCTCAATGATGGCATCGAGGCGGCGCCCGATATCGCCCTTCCAGCCCGGCATGGCGTCGAGGTAGGCGGCGACCGGGCCATTGCCATAGCCCTTGGGAATCTGGGGATTTCCGCCGGACAACAGCACCGGCTTGTCTTTGGATTTGCTCATGGGGTCATGCCCTTTCGCCAATGCGCCGCCCGCCGCGCCATTTGACGGCATAGGGTAGCACGAACAGATAGAGCCCCGTAAAGAGCAACAGAAACAAGGGAATGAGGGCGAGCAGATAGACCCAGAAGGCGGGCTCTTCGCCACCGCCCAGAGCAATGAAATTGACGATGACGCCAAGCGTGAAGGCGATAGCGAGCCAGCGGTGAGCCCGGCGAAACCAAGCGTTGATTTTCATTGATCCATTCTCCTCAACAAATCTTCGAGATCGTCGAACCGGCTGTTCCAGAAGCCGGCCATTTGCCGGGTCCAGTCGGCCAGGGGGGCCAAAGCATCGATGCGGGCGCTGTAATGGGTGTGGCGGCCCTCGTGGCGGTCGCTGACCAGCCCGGCCTGCCGCAGCACGCCGAGATGCTTTGAGACCACCGGCTGGGACACACCAGCGCCCTCGGTCAACGCGCCGACCGTAAGCTCGCCGTTTTTGCACAGGCGCTCGAACAGGGCCCGGCGGGTCGGGTCGGCGAGAGTGCGAAACAGAACATCGGGGGTGGCGGACATCGATGACATATATCCCGTTGGCTATGGGTCGACGTATAGCTAGATAGGTATGTGTTTGTCAAGCTCCTTGGGCGGTAACGATATGAAGAGTTAGGTAGCGCGATAAACGCATACCATTTGGGGCATGTGTTTGGAGCGACGCTGAAAGATGGACGGCGAGAATTGACCCCGGGCCGACAGGGGGCGGTGAGGCGTTTGGGCAAGCGTCGCAAGCGCTGGGGGTACTGGGTCCCGGGTCTTCGCCCGGGATGACGGTGGGGAGGGAGGGGAAGGCGACGTGACACTGCCGGCGCTCAAGGCCCCCTCACCGGCATGCCGGCCTTCTCGCCTAAGGTGAGGGTAAATAATGCTTGCAGCGTTTGAGACAGGCACGGTGGATCGTCGCGGGTTTCCGGGTTCATCCCGAACCGGCCCCTCCTACCTAGGTCATCCCGGGCGAAGACCCGGGATCCAGTAAGCGGCAGGCTTGCGGTTCTGTCTCGGTGCCGAGCATACTGGGCCCCGGCTCAGGGCCGGGGTGACAGCGAGGTGGTTTTGGCAGGCAGGAGCCTTTGCCCCCGAAATGTCGATTGGCCCTAAAGCGCCATGCCCAGATGCTTGCCGACGGATTCGACGTCCTTGTCGCCGCGGCCGGAGAGGCAGAGGACGATGATGTCGTCCTTGGCCATTGTGGGGGCGAGTTTAATCACGTGGGCGAGGCCGTGGGCGCTTTCGAGCGCAGGGATGATGCCTTCGAACTTGGTGCAGGCCATGAAGGCGTCGAGCGCCTCTTTGTCGGTTATGGGCACGTAGCTGACCCGGCCGCTGTCGCGCAGGAAGGCGTGTTCGGGGCCGACACCGGGATAGTCCAGACCGGCGGAAATCGAATGGCCCTCGGTGATCTGGCCGTCGGCATCCTGGAGGAGATAGGTGCGGTTGCCATGCAGCACGCCGGGGCGACCGCCGGTCATCGAGGCGGCGTGGCCGTCTTCCACGTCGAGGCCGTGTCCGCCTGCTTCGGTGCCGAAGATTTTCACATTCGGCTCATCGAGAAAATCGTGGAAGGTGCCGATGGCGTTCGAACCGCCGCCGATACAGGCGACCAGCGCATCGGGGAGCCGGCCTTCGGCTTCCAGAATCTGGGTGCGGATTTCCTCGCCGATCACCTTTTGAAAGTCACGCACCATTTCAGGGTAAGGATGCGGGCCGGCCGCCGTGCCGATCAGATAGTAGGTGGTGCCGACATTGGTCACCCAGTCGCGCAGCGCCTCGTTCATGGCATCCTTGAGCGTGCCGGCACCGGCGGTGACCGGACGGACCTCGGCGCCGAGCATTTTCATGCGCAAAACGTTGGGCATCTGGCGCTCCACGTCGGTGGCGCCCATGAAGATGGTGCAGGGCAGGCCGAACCGGGCGCAGACCGTGGCCGTGGCCACGCCGTGCTGGCCGGCCCCGGTTTCGGCGATGATCCGGGTCTTGCCCATGCGCTTGGCCAAAAGGATCTGGCCGATGCAGTTGTTGAGCTTGTGGGAGCCCGTGTGGTTGAGGTCTTCGCGCTTGAAATAGATTTTCGCGCCGCCAAGCTCATTTGTCATGCGCTCGGCGAAATAGAGCGGGGAGGGACGGCCGGCGAAATGGGTGCGCAGATCGTCCATTTCAGCTAGGAATTCTTCATCGGCCTGGGCGGCGCGATAGGCCTTTTCCAGATCGAGGATCAAGGGCATCAGGGTCTCGGCCACGAAGCGCCCACCATAAATGCCGAACTTGCCGTTTTCGTCGGGTCCCTGACGCAGGGAATTGGCGCTTTGCTGGCTCATAGTCGTAAAACCTTACTGTGCCGCCGCCCGGGCGCTGGCGATGAACCGGGAAATCAGCCCGGCGTCCTTTACGCCCTTTTCGCGCTCGACGCCCGAAGAAACGTCGAGGCCGAAGGGCTTTAGGGTTTTGACGGCGCGGGCCACATTGTCGCCGTCAAGACCAGCGGAAAGCATGAAGCGGACCGCAGGGTCAAGACTTTCGAGCAGCGACCAATCGAACACCATGCCCAGACCGCCTGGACGGGTGGCATTTTTTGGCGGCCGCGCATCGAGGATCAGCCGGTCGGAGACGGGGCGATAAAAGGGGACCTGACGCACGTCGTTTTTATCGCCGATGGGCAGGGCCTTGATGATTTTCAGCCCCGAGCGCTCACGAATATCGGCCACGCGGCCCTTGGGCTCAGACCCATGAAGCTGGAGCCATTGGGCGCCGGTTTCGACAGCGGCGGCGACGGTGTCGTTGTCGGGATCGACAAGCAGGATGACCGTTTCGATGCGGTCACCGGCCTGGGCGACAAGCCCTGCAATCGTATCGAAGGGGATATGGCGCGGGCTTTTTTCGAAATGAACGAACCCTATCATGTCGGCGCCTTGCGCGATGACATGATCGAGGATGTCGGGGGTTTTGACCCCGCAGATCTTGATGATGGGCTGGTCCATCAGACCAATTCGTCCGTGGCGAGCAGCGCGGCATCGGGCTCACGCGCCGGGGCGCGGCGGGAGCGCTCGAGATCGGCCTTGAGCTTTTCATTTTCGCGGCGCAGGCGGCGTTCGTGCTTGCGGTGCTGGCCTTGCGTGAACCAGACAGCCAGGCCGCCGAGCGAAATGCCGATGAACAGCACGGCATAGATCACCAGAAACAGCGGCACGCCGAAGCCGGGTGCGGCCTCGTCGGCGGCAACAAGAGGATTGAAATTGACGGCGACCGTGTGCCGGTTGGCCAGGGCAAACACCAGGACCAAAAGGCAAAGGGGCACGAGAACGAGCCAGCCGACGATGCGTTTGCGCATA